>DPYD01000039.1 GCA_003545515.1 Candidatus Kaiserbacteria bacterium
GGACAGAGATGCGGGGGACAGGCACAGTTTTTCCCGTCGTCTCGTGTCATAATATTGCTTTCACAGGTCTTCCCGGAACTCGTATTGTTGATGCCAACTTGTATGTATCGACCATCTGCTCAACCCAGCGCATGTCGCCAAACGGCGCGCCTCTATTCAGCGAGGTGCGTAGTGAATCAAGATCTTTTGGAGAATCCGGCGTGTTGATCCACGAGCGATAGTTGCGTGGTAAGTCGACAGGAGATTCAGAAAGAAGTTCCTTCTGCTTCTTTGTGCCGTTCAAACGAAGCCACGCGCTCCCCCACTGCCACGATTCAGCATTTCTTGAGAGCTTTGCTCGCACAGGATTACGCTCAATGTATTTTAGCACTGTGAGGAGGTGGTAATCTGTTTTGGTGAGAAACGATTTGTAGCGACCTTGATAGAGTGGGCCTGTACCGATGGTTTCTGTGAGTGTATGTACCTTCCGCGTGTGAGCATTCGTGAGCCAATGCATGAAGTGTCTCATGTCTCCATCGTTCGCTGGATACAAAAGCAGATGCCAGTGATTTGGCATGAGCGCATAGCCGAGAATACGCATGCCAATCATCTCCTTTGCTTCATGGAGGAGATAGAGGAAGAGTTCGTAATCGTTACGATCGTCGAAGATACGTAATCGACCAACGGCGCGATTGATGACGTGATACACATGATCACCAACATCGACTCGTGCTACACGAATCATTAAAATACTGTACCACAGTTTTTAGGGATTAACTGTGCCTGTCCCCGTTATTTCCACCCAAATGATCACCGTGGATGTAGCTCGTGGTGGTAGCGACTGCGTTCGTCCCAGTCAATTCGTTCTCTAGTACTGTGAGTTGCCCGTCGTTGGGCGCCAAGATGCCACAGTTGGATTCTGGGAGGGTTTCTGAAGTGTTTTCGTTCTCTGTTGAGGTTGCGGCGTTCTGGCTGCAACCAACAACAGATCCGGAGGGTTCTGGAGTTTCGGCGAGGATTACGCCTGTTGGGGCGAATATCAACGCTATTAGGAAGAATGCTAGGGCTTTCGACATCTTTTCAGGTTACCAACAGCTTAGAGAGTTACCAACTGGACGGTTTAGATCGTGATGGTACCGTCTTGATGTTATGAGAAAAGTTGGTCATCACTTATTACCTCGGACTTTTTCAAGCGCTTTTTCAAGTGGTGCCATATCAATTGATGTGCGATTGATGTTGTCGTTTTTATCAATCCACTTATGGAAACCTCCTCTCAGAACTCGAAGACCTTCTTCTGTCACGTCCGTACTCATTAAGCGAAATTCTCTGGTTACCTCGTCTTTTGTGTTTGGCAAGCAATCATCGCTTGCTAGATTGTTTATACGAAGAAATTTTATTAGCTCCCAAACTTCATCTTGCAAATATTCAAACGTAGCCAATGCTCCTGGCACTTCGAGTAGTGCGGCCAATCTAAATATTTGGAACGGTTTATCAGTCATGGTATTTAATCAACCCTATTCAGTTGCGTCTTCGTCTGGGACGCATTTATCAAATTGCCGGTTTGTCTGTCTTTTATGAACGTCCCTCCCGCTTGTCGTATGCTGTCCTCTTTCAAGGTTTGCGTAGCTTTATCTGCTGTTTGGCTAGTAACCTCGTGCAGACCTTGCACTCTACCATTCTGGATAACCGCGAAATCTATTCTTCTTCCCTCGCCAGTGAAAGGATCTTTCGCAATTGTTCCGTCAGCATTCCTTAGGTACACTTCTCTTTGTATAGATGCATCGGGGAATTGTTTTGCTAGGTCGCTACCGAATTGGGCTTCTCGGCGCGCTCCGGAAATTGCATTCCGGAGCATATTATCTGCTGCCGACAATCCTTTGATTCCTGCTTTGATCTCCCCAACGGGAGTTAAGAAAAGTCCTCCGGCAACCAATTTTGTTCCTAAACTCGCATTCGGGTCGGCAATTGTTCTTCCTGTATCGAATGCATCGTATGCGGTAAGTGCGAGAAGTCCGGCACCGATAATAAGTGGCACAATTCTGCCTTCAGGGTCTGATAAAGTGACTGGGTTATCGCGAGAATACGAATACGAATTTTGAAGCTGCGGATCAAGCAGTGCTCTTTGTCCATCTCTTGTTTGTCCGATTTCCCAAAATACCGGATCCTGACTCAAAAACTTTCCAACATCACTCGAATAGTAGCGATTGATCATGTAATCAAGATTCGACTCTTGGTCCCGCTCCGTCCCAGCGAACTGCCGCTGGTCTTGGCTGTCTCCATCGCGGAATCGCTCTGCTCCATATGGATAGAAATCGACAATCTCATTTGCGAGGCCATTTTCGTCGCTGGTGACGTTTGTGCCACCCAAGTGATCACCGTGCATGTAGCTCGTGGTGGTAACGACTGCGTTCGTCCCAGTCAATTCGTTCTCTAGTACTGTGGTCGACCCACCATTTAGCACTAAGAGGTCGCAGTGGGGTTCTTGCGGAGTTTCAAGGGTGTTTTCGACCTCTGTTGAGGTTGTGGCGCTTTGTGAGCAACCAGCGAAAGGATCAGGAACTTCTGGAGTTTCGGCGAAGATTACGCTCGTTGGAGCGAGTATCAGCGCTATTAGGAGCAATGCTAGGGCTTTCGGCATCTTTTCAGGTTACCAACAGCTCGGAGAGTTACCAACTGGACGGGGCGTGCGAACATCGTCATTCCTTGATGTATGACAGGAGATTGTCGTCGAGGTTATCAAACCTACTTATCAGTCTTGAGGCGTTCGATTTCGGCAATAAGCGCAGGTATATCTTCTCTCGCGTGCGCAACAAAATCTTGGTCTTCAACTGTTGCACCTAATAATTCGATGTCGTCATCTGATCGTGATGCCCCTTCTCCAATCATAATAAAGTTCGAGCCAGAATCGTGGTCACGACCTTCCACATATGACTTCCAGGGACCGGGACGAGCAGCGTCGCACCTTTTCTTAATTTCTTCTATTTTCTTCTCTGATAGTGGTTCCATAATTTATCTATTAATTAATAACTATCTACTCGGATTGGGAACAGTTGGTTTAAACAGCTGTTCTGCTTGTTGCGGAGTAACGCCCTGCAAAGTAGAGTGGAATGGATTCGGGTTAGATCCATTTAATCTCGGAGAAGGCAACACATCTCCACCAATTTTTCTTACATCCCCCACGGTTGTAACTCCTACCTGGTTGTGTGGTAAAGATCTTGTTAAATCTAAAAGTGACGCGTCGGCACCACTGTTTACAGATACTCCTTCTAGTTTCCCAGAAGCATCTAGTGTAGCGCCTTTAGCGTTCTTAAATTGATTGGTAGAGCACGTGCCTCCTCTACAAACCAAAGCAGAATCTGGTAATCTCTGTGCTGCCCTCGCTGCATCTGCCGCATTATCAGCCGCTCGTATCGCTCTCACTCCAAGTCCAAACCCAGTCCCAAAGGGTATAAACGCTCCTGCCACGTCTGCTGCCAATGCCGCAGCTTCTGTCTTCACGTCGCCCCCGGTCAATGCAGCACGCCCAAGACTGTAAAGGTCGTAGCCGATGAATGCAATGTCGAGCGCAGTGTCTATAAACTCTCCTTCCTTATCCGTATTCTTGACTGGGTTATTCGCACCGTATGAGTACGCATTTTGGAGCTGGGGGTTCGCAAGTGCGGCCTGTGTTCGCTCATCGACTCCAAGGTTAATAAATACTGGATCTTGAGATAGGAATTTCCCGATGTCCTGGTCATAATATCTGGCACTGGCGTATGTGAGATCGGACTCAGAATCGTATTCGAGACCCGAAAACTTTCTCTGTTCCGGAGTGGCGTTGAAAGTTTTTGACACTCTCTGCGTTCCATACGGATAGTAGTCCACAACCTCCCGGACAAGTCCGTTTTCATCTGAGGAAACATTCATTCCTCCCAGATGATCACCGTGCATGTAGCTCGTGGTGGTAGCAGTAGAGGTCGCGCCGCCTCCGGTCTCGTAGGTGATCTCAAGAATAGGATCGCTTGCTGTTCCCGTGTAGTCTGCAGTTCTGATTTGAAGTCCCGTGATGCCTGTGCTGTTCCCCGGTGCAACATCCGTCGCATCATGACCTTCTCGAAGCCCAAGCTTCGTGTAGCTTGTTTTGCTTATCCACCCCAGGCCTGTTGCGTTGAGGGGGATTGAGAGGTAGGCGCCGGTTGAGACTCCCGTGATGTCAGTGTCGCTCGCCCCCGCTGTCGGATTATCAATCGAGCCAATCTGGTCATAGTCCCCATCCGCGAGAGCCGTCGCGGAGGCGGTCGTATTCTGTACCACGCGTACAAAGTCGCTTCCGTCGTTATCCCCGTCACTTTTGGCATCAACATACACCTTGAGCGTAGCGGCTGTGATTGTAGCGTTGTCAGGAATGCTTGAGGTGTCGAACGGGAGTGCCGTGCGAGCGATCCAGTATGTCGAGCCATCGTGTTCGACATAGGTATACGCGGTGGTCGCCGAACCTTCCGCAGTCCCCGACGTTGCGTCGTGTTCAATGGTCCAGTTCGAAGAGCCGCCTTTGTATATCTCTCCATCCCCGCCAGAACCGGCATAGAACGATGTGGTCGTGGGCGTACCGCCTCCGCCGCTACTCACTAGCTCTACCGTAGCTATCATCTCACCGCTTGGAGTGAAGATGTGCGCAGTCGATGTCGCTCCCGTCGTATTGAAATACTTATTCGGATATGCCGTCGTTATTCCACCAGTTGCTTTCTTCACGCGCTGATTTTCGTGGTCGTAGCCGTAGGTCGTCGTGGCGGAGCCATTTCCAGAAGCTGCGAGACGATTCCGGTAATCCCAAGTGTATGTCCAGTTTCCGGCTCCGGTGATATTTCCGTTGTTATCGTACGAATACGTAGTCGTAGCCAGGCCGTTTGCGACTTGCGTTACCGCGTGTGGATTTGCGTATCCTGTTTCTCCATAGGTGTACGAACCGATGTCAGACTTGCTTGTAATGTTCCCTATCGCGCTATATGCATAGGAATGGCTGAACGGGGTGGAGCTCGCGGCAGTCGTCGAGGCGCTTGTGAGGCGGTAGAGATCGTCGTAGCCGAAGAGGACAACTTTGCCTGTACCGGTATCGGAGTAATCCGTGATGTTCGTTATATTGCCGACATTGTCGTACGTGTAGAAGATGTTTTGAAGTATTTCTGCAAGTCCACCTCCACCACCTGAAGCGGCGAGTGAGAATGTTGATGTTGTTGTGCTCCAAGCGCCGGTCGCACCATCGTCGTCAGAGAACTTGATGCGCCAGTAGTATGTGGTTGAAGATGCGAGAGCTGAACCGGCGTACGAGAGATCAGAGCTTCTGTTTCCCGCAGTCGTCGTCGCCATCGTGGTTGTGCCAGAGTCCCAGTAGGTACTGACGAAACTCGATGACGTTGCGACCTGAATGCGGTACCGGTTTGCTAGATCGCCAGAGTCAGGATCGTTGTAAATCGCTGAAAATTCGGGCGTAGGGTCGCTGATATTCGTCGGATTGGTCTCTCCTTCAGCGAGGAGCGATGTTGGCGCTGTTGGTGCCGAATTCGAACCCTCGGTATAGGTCACCTCGAGGATGGGGTCAGACGCTGTGCCCGTGTAATTTGCAGTTCTTATTTGCAGTCCCGTGATACCAGTCCCGCTCGTTGGAGCAGCATCCGTCGCGTCGTGCCCCTCTCGGAGACCAAGCTTGGTATAACTCGTCTTGCTCACCCACCCT
Organism: Candidatus Kaiserbacteria bacterium; assembly: GCA_003545515.1. Taxonomy (GTDB): domain Bacteria; phylum Patescibacteriota; class Minisyncoccia; order Phycocordibacterales; family UBA2100; genus UBA10103. The sequence goes on from DPYD01000039.1 coordinate 5,693, forward strand.
CTCCCTGTGCTGTTGAGATTGATAGTCAGATAGCCACCAGTGCTTACACCCGTGATATCAGTATCCGTCGCACCTGCAGTAGGATTGTCTATAGCACCAATTTGATCGTAGTCGCCATTGGCGAGAGCAGTGGCAGAGGCGGTGGTGTTCTGCACCACTCTGATAAAGTCGCTCCCATCATTGTCTCCGTCGCTCTTCGCACTGACGTAGACTTTAAGATTGACATTTGTGATCGTAGCGCCGTCCGGAAGTCCCGACGTATCAAACGGAAGAGCTGTGCGTCCGAGCCAGTACGTTGAGCCATCGTGCTCGGAGTAAGTGTAAGCAGTGGTGCCAGAACCATCGGCTGTTCCCGATGTAGCATCATGCTCGGTGTTCCAATTTAAGGAACCGCCTTTGTAGATTTCCCCGTCTCCTCCAGAGTTCGAGTAGTAGCTTACAACAGTATCTGTTCGGACCGGATAGGTCACGTCGCGTAGCCACTGCGCGGGAACAATCTTTATAAGATACATCGTGTTTCCGACTCGTTCATAACGTATTGAAATGTTCGTGAGATGTCTGGCAGAATCTCGTGCTATAGGAGACCATAAGTAGATTTTTTGGCCCTCCGCTCCGACTATGACAGCCTCTCTGTCCGTCGTTACGGACGTGCCGTCTTTGAGTTCTTCACCATTCACAAGAACGGAAACACCTTCTTCAATGGTCAGTGTGAAAGGAAATTCAACGTGCTCCTTTCCTTCGATGTCTCCCAGCGATCCCAGATCATTAATAACAACATTTTTGTAGAGAGCTTCGTTTGTGAGCTCGATCTCGAGGTCGATGCCAAAGCCCAATGCGTCGGCATATCGCACTGCTCGCTCGTCGGAGTTTTGCATGAGGGTGCCGTACCCACTATTGGGAGCTAACTTCTCTGCCGGAGTACTGATCGTGAGGTTCAGTCGGTTATTCCTGAAGGTGATAGGCGCTTCAGACAGTCGATGAGGTAGGGTTGCCTGATATTCTGCTTTGTTCATCTCCCAGCCGCCAGGACTCTTTGCAGTTAACGTTGTGTCTATGGGCTCAAAAAGTTCCGTTGAAGAGCTCTTGTAGTATACATCACCGGCATAAAACTTTGTCTTAAATTCCGATCCTCCCGCATTAATTCGCCGATACGATTCCGAGTTTGGAGTTCGTAACCCTGGTACTTCAACGAATGTGCCTACAGACTCCCGCGGTAGCTCAGTGACTATCTGCTCTTCTGCAATTTTTTCAGAGCTCTCTTCCGCTGAAGTAACTTCTTCAGCGGCCATTTCTGGCGCCTGTTCAGGCGCAGAGGGTGTTGTGGTGCTGATGGTAATCGTACTTTCGGTCGTGGTTGCTGTCGTTTCTTTGTTCGTGAGAAATTCTGTGGATGTAGTGGCTGTTTCTTCGCTCGTTGTAGTTGCTGTTGGTTCCTCTACTGTAAGAACCTCCGGCGTAGTTGTGGTTCCTTGTTCAGTCAACAGCAAATCAACCCCGCCTTCTTCAAGAAGCAACTGTACCGCGAGCGGCTGTAGTGTTGCCCTTGCGAGAATACTTTGGAGTGGAGATGTTGCAAAATGAGCCCAATCGAGAACACCCAGCGGACCACCTCCCTGCCACGTACTTGAGGCTATGGTGAAGATATTGGTGAGCCGATAGAGTTTCGTCGCGTCATACGTATATGTACTCTCTACTGCATTCCCGAATTGCTTGAACGACACCGCTTCGGTCGGCGAATAATCAACCTTGTTTATGATAGTAGCGAACGAAGGCTCTCCGTTGCCTTTATGCTCCACTTTCTCAAGTAGTCCTGCCGTGTTGTACGTGTAGCGAGTCTGCGCAGCATTCGGGTATGAGAGGAGAGAAGTATTACCTTGTCTGTCGTAGGTGAATCCGGTCGCGTATGCGGTACCGCTTATTGTCTTCGTGCTTGTGGCGATAAGACCAAGCGCGTTGTAGGTAAGAGTGGTTGTTGCACTTCCGAGCATGACGGCGGAACAAAGCCTGCCAATACCGTTCGTGCAGGAATCGTAAGTATAGGTTACTTCCGTTCCCACACCACCAGTGTAGTTTTCTGTAAGAGCTCGATTGATGTCGTCGTAGGTGAAATTGACTGTCTGACTCTTGGGATCAATTCGCGAAGTAAGGTTGCCTGCATCGTCGTATGTATAGATCCAAGAGCCGTACGTCCCATCTGCCGTATCGTGCAAATCTTCCGCAGAGAGTCGCCGACCGAGACCGTCATATGTGAATCTACGGATGTTGCCATCGGCGTCAGTGGTTGTGGCAAGATCATTTACTGCGTCATATGTATACAAAGTGGTGTAGTTGTTTATCCCCTCGTGCTCCACTACTTGGGCGAGATTCCCATATGCGTCATGAGTAAGGTCTTTGTAGTTGCTTTCTGGATCCGCAACGGTAGTTACCCATTGATCGTAAGTGTTCGTGGTAGTACCGACGGCGGTACCGATTGCCGTAATGCGCTTTAGCGGATCGTAGAGATAACTGGAGTAGAGAACGGTGTTTGTTGAAGCAGTGGTTTTTGAAGAACCGCTTGAGAAATATGGCAATGGCTCTTTCTGGAGAAGACCCAGATTGTTATACGCAAAATCCTTGACTGAAAATTCGTTCGATATTTCGGCCTCTTTTCTCGTCTGTATCTTACGGTCAAGACCGTCAAGATACGTGTAGAGGGTAAAATCTACAGAGCTGTCGAGATAGTTTGTTTCCAAGACCTTTCGAGAGCCCACCGTATCGGTGTAGGAATAGGTTTTTTTGTTCACTAGGGTAGAAGGGGTTGATATATCGGGTTGCTTTTCTGTCAAAGGACGGTCAAGGCCATCGTACGTTATCTCAAACTGAAGACCATTTGGATCAACAGTAAGTTTCGTCTTACCAGAGGAGTAGTCGTACGTTCTGCCGGTGATGTGACCAACGGCATTTGTCGTAGTCGCAACGTAGAGATTGAAGGGATCGTATACGTAGCCGGTGGAGTTGCCGCGCGGGTCGGTCGACGTGGCGACAAGTCCGTAGGAGTTGTAGGAGTAGAGTGTGTCGAGATACGTAGTGCCAGTTTTCCAATTGCTCGTCTTCGTTTCGTTCCCCTCGTCAGCGTTACCGAGCGTGAGACCATCATAATAGTGCCGTGCTTCTTTGACTTTAGTTCCGCTCTGGTTTGTAATCGTTTCTTGCGAAGGTAAGCCGACAACATATGTGCCATCCGTTGCGTATGAGATGTCCGTTGTACGTTTGTCACTTCCGGTGTCGGTAAACGTGCCATCGTCGCTTCCCGTCACTTCTCCCCACTCGATTTTTTGCGTGAGATTCCCATTTGTATTACTGGACGTGAACGATTCTGCTTTATCCTTATGATCTCCATCACCATCGTATGAGAATGTTACTACTTGTGCCTTCTTTACAAAGTCTCTGTCAGTCCCTTGGTTATACTTGTCCCACTCAGTGATGGTTTTTCTGTAGAGATTACTTGAATCATCGTACTCTTCCGTGCGATACACCTTCCCTATTTTTGAAACATGGTCGTTGTATTCGCCTTGTGATGAATTTGAGGCATCTCCCTGGTGTGCGTGCTCTTTGGTCACATGTCCGGCCGCATTTGTGGTTGTCGTTGTCGCAAAACCGGCAAACTTACGGTCATACGAATCGTTGAAATAGTAGAGACCGCCGCCATACGAATATGTGGTCGTGGCAACATTACCGAACCCATCAGAAATGCCGACTGATTCGACTGTAGTGAGTACGAGAGGAAGTTGTCCGTTCGCAGGTACGCCGCCACTCTGGTATTCAGGAGTTCCTTTATAGATGACGGTGGTAATAGCTCCTTCGGAAGTAGCAACTCTTTCAACTAAATCCGCTGATAATCCATCGTGAACGTAAGCCGCTTTGTGATCTGACGAATCGTAGAATGCACGAACAAAATCAGGTAGACGATCACCATCTATATCCAGAATGCGAAGCCCGTTATCATATCCATTATATGCAAATTCGACTGCTGGCAATACGTAATCAGTATCTTCATCTTCCCCCCACTCTAGTTTCCCATTGTTAATGTATACACCCTGTTCAAACCCAGGATAGGCAGAGGAATTGTTAGAGTAGACGACATCGATAAGTCCATCGTCGTTGATGTCAGCAAGTCGCGTTCCGTGATCCAAGTTGGACGCCACAAAGGCAAACGGCAGAGTCGTCGTCGATACTAGATCCCATCCTGTCCCATCTCCTTTGTTCAAGTATATCGCTGATTCTCTACCAGGAACTCCATAAGGATCTTTTGAATACAAAATGTCGGCTAATCCATCGTTATTAACATCAACGAGTCGTGCACCTGTGTCACCCGGATCATTAAAGTACAGCGGCATGGAAGAATAGTTGCTGTCTAATGTCCATCCAGTACCATCACCGTCATTTAAATACACGCCGTCGTGATAGTGTGTCCCGTCAACTGCTGATTGAACGAGATCAGTGAGACCATCACCGTTTACATCCCCTAACTGGACTCCCAGATAAGTTCGGTAGTTAAGGAATGTAACAGGAATTGTCGTACTCGCTTGTAATTCCCAACCCGTACCATCTCCTTTATTGAGGTACAATCTGTTATATTCTTGAGAAGTGAAACTGATGAATGATTGGAGAATATCTACGAGTCCATCACCATTCACGTCGTCGAGAATGACTCCCATGTCAGAATACTCGGAAAAATTTATGGGGATTGAATAGTTATTATCTAATGTCCATCCGGTGCCATCTCCATCGTTTATGTAAACTTCCTTTATGTTGGTCCCATTATAGGATGAACGAATTATGTCCAGTAGTCCGTCACCGTTTACATCCCCAAGACGCACGCCCTGATCTTCCGTTCCAGATGTATCAAAAACAAACGGAATCGTGAAGTTTCCATTTTCTGTCCAAGTTTTTGTGCTAGTCGCATATGAGAATGTACTTACTGGTAAGGTTGTAAGGGCGCCATCATCTGCGTAACCGGTCTCCGTAATTGATTGGAGTAAGAGTCGTTCGCCGCTCTCTCCCGTAGAGTGAGACAGTTCGTATTTCCTCGTCGTCGTTCCGCTTATCTGTACGTCGATCTCATTGATGACGTACTTCGATATCACTTCGAACCCGGGAGCCGTAGACGTTGCGACATCGGTTCTGCTCGTTCGCAAAAAGTCTATGGCGAAAGGACCATCCGTGGTGCCGTGTCCGGTATACGTAATTGTAGAAGGATATACTTGGCCGTTGTCTTTGTCATATTCATATTTGACGTAGTTATCATTCGTATCCCGTACTTCTTCCAAGAACCACGTATACACTTCCGAGCTATCTGAGGGATTATCCTGACGCGAGTTTGTGGTAATGCCAAATGAGTATCTAGTCCCCTTTTTATCGTAAATGGTCCAAACGTTATTAGTTAGGGAGTAGGAAAGGAACGAGCCATTCTCAACACGAGGCGCAAAACTAGTCGTTGTTGCAATACCGGTCGTGGTAGCGAGCTCTCCGTCAAGTGAGGAGAAGAAATAGTAATCGGAATATAAACTCTCACTTCCCTTCTTATTGATTCTCTGAATATACGGAACATTGACACTCCACCCGTATCCAAAAAGATTATTTATCAGGATGTCTTGACTATTATACGTAAGCTGAAGATCTGGTTGGAGTTCATCGCGGCCCGGCGGAGTCTCAATCGGAATTGTGTGATTAAATCCTCCTATACGATCTCTCGTGCTCAAAACAGTTTGGCGGTACGAGTATTCGGGAAAAACGGGATCTTCCTCCTCTGCGTGCACAAGTACCGGAACAGAATAAGAGCCACCAATAAACCAAAGCACGAGAAAAACTTTGAGAAGAAAGTGATTGGCTTGCATATGGACGAATTCAGAAAACATTTCGCAAAATTAGCATGCTTCATGAAGCGAGTGTAAGAATAATCTCCTCCTGTTTTGGGGATAATATGTGACTTAGATTCCACAAGATTCATTCTGTGTGGCGAAGTTCCGCATTTTAGCCGAGATTGATTCTTAATCTTTAGGTATTGAGAGTATATTCAGCCCCTTTTATTACATCCTATCTCGGATACTATAAATCTTTCTCGGCTATCCGAGATGGCACAACTCTCACAAACTCAAGGTGTCAGGAAAAACAGCAGTGGATATGTGGAAAAATCAATATATTCTCATGATTCAACTGAGATTTCCTGAAGAAACACGGCATCTTAAGGAACATAAACATTGTTTGATTTTTATCGTAATTGCGTCACTCCCTGTAGCACGGACTTTAATTTCAATGCGATGTTTTGGAACGACTCCGCGCCACTCATGTTCTCACTTTGACCGATTTGGTCATGAATAAAAGCGCGTATTGACACGGCGTCAAGCGCCGCCAGAAAAGAAATTACCCCGTCGGGAGTAGATTTTAATCCCCCTGATTCAACTTTGGACAGCGCCGTCCTGCATTCATCAACGTTTGCGACCTGCGCAACACCTGGACAATCGCGATACCAAGGGATTCCAAATACTATAGTCGGGATATTACGCATAATAGCTTCCCACCCTGGAGTTCCGGTTATCACGACTACCGATTGCGCTCCCTTCGTGAGTTCGAACGTGTTGGAGAAGGTCGGTACGAGGGTAGTCCGTGGAATGCGCGCGAGACGTAGGTAGTAGCCGCGGTAGCGTGCGCTTGAATAACGTGTCTTCCCGCGCAACCACCACTGCGAAGGGTGTTCCTTGATGACAAGTCTCCAACCCTTTGGCAATGATGCGGCTACTGTCTCCGCAACAAGTATTTGATCCTGAAATACGTCGCCCTGTGGCGAGGTTGAGCGTTCAGGTTGCATGTTGAGAGGAAAATACACGTATGGCTCCGATATTTTCGATATTGACACGACCTCCCCATATTCCCGCGCGAGATTATCTTCAAACAGTCGTTTGAGAAATCTCCAAGTTAATACAAACGTTTTTCCGGAAAGCAGTCCGGAGAGCGCGATGAAAGAGCGATGGTAAAGCAATCCTAAACCAGAGCCAACGGCCTTTTGTTGAGCCATATAGAATGGCTGTGCTTCAGTACGCGAGAATCTATCGAAATACGTCTGCAAATCTACCGGAAGGTCGTGTAAATTCGCACTGGAAGAACGGCGGAGTTCAGTGCGTAACTCCTTGCTTCCAGTCCAAAAATCGTCATAGAACAGAAGATGCGACCCAACATAAGTGTCCTCGAAACAAGGTGTGGGCAACTCGCGCAAGCGAGCGAGCTCATAGAGAATATAATTGTATACGGTATGAGGCACTATCGCGAAAACAACGGCGTCAGGATTAACGGTATCCAGTACCCCTGTCCAGTACGAAAGCATCGAGTAATAGATGTGTTTGCGCTCATTGACCGGTGCCGTGTCGTAGTGCTTGTCCATCATAGAAAGCACGATCGATTCGGTTCGGTATAAGCGCTCAATCAATTCCAAGGATGGGGGCGGGAACGAGGCGTCCTTAAGTGCGTCTGCGGGCTTGCCGTCCCACGCGTCGTAGTGATCATGGAATATGGCCCCCTTCGGCGTGAGATGCGATACAGAGTGGTACCCGACCCAGTAGACTATCTCGTGGCCGGCATCAGTGAGTTCTTTTAAGAGAACGCTGATCTCGGGATTGGGCACCGGCCACACAAGTAGAATTTTCATAGTACTTTAGAATTATGCACGCGTCTCTTTTTCATGCCGTCAGAAACCGCGCCTGCGCTTGCCCCGTTAGAGGCCTTACTGTCGCGAGCAGACCGCGGTGCGGTTTTGCCTCTAATGGGGTAGCCGATAGCTTCTAAGAGCTGTTTCAATAAACGAGCATTGCTTTCTATCGTATTCAAGGGCTTCGCTTCTCCTTTCAAGCACTCGAAGAAGTAGTATGAATCGTCCACGTACATTTGTTCAGCCCATGATTTCTCACCTCCTTTTCCGGGGGTAGCGCCAGCTCCCGATTCGTCAAAGTCCGTCCATTGCTTGGTCCGCCGGTCATAGTATTTCACAATGGCCGCTTTGTAGTCCCACACGATGATTCCATTCTCGCTGATGAGCTTGGTAGACCTGCCGTACGGAGTCTGGAGCATGTCGGTATGAAGTATGATTTGCGGCCCTGATTTGAACTCGAGGACAAAATCAATGATGTCGTACGTGTCTATCTTGAGCTTCGATTTTTTCGCGTAGACCGCGTTCATCTTTTTTATATCGCCGAAGATGTCGACGAGCCAATCAAGGTCGCACATGGCGTCAAGTCCGCCGCCCATTTCCCTCTTTGAAGGATAATAATCGGTGTAGGGCTCATACGGATGCCAATCGGGCAAATACTCCCCTATTTCTACGACACCCGAGAGTACAGGCCCAATGGCGCCTTCTTGTACGAGCTTCTTGATACGTTGCGTGGCTTTCAAAAACCGTACGTTACAGCTGACGTTCGCCACCAATTTCTTCTTCTGCACGTCTTTTTGCAGCGCGTCGAGACCTTTCGTTTTGTGCCAGACGGGATTTTCCACCATGAAATTCCAGCCATTCTTCACAGCGAGTTTCATATAGTAATAATGATCCGCAGGCGGAACGCAGATGAAAATCGCGTCAAAGTCCGAGCTTTCAAAATCTTTCTGGCTTTTCGACGTTTTAATGCCGAACTTTTCTTCCACCTCATATCTCCGATCGGGCCTCACATCCCACCCCGTGATGTCCTTGTAGCCGTACATCTGCGCATGTTTGATACGCCGCCTTCCCATAGAGCCGTTCCCTACAACGCCAATTTTTGTCATGTGGAGGTTTTACTTAGTCTTAAATGCTTATACGCAGAGACGACGTCGTTGAATCGAAACGGGTGCGCAATATGCTTTGATCCCAAATATTCTATTATCTGACGGTTCCGCTCGAAATCTTCGGGTGTATCGATCGAAAGATAGATATCTGAAAAATCCACGCCTCTTGATTCGATAGCTATCGCCGGGAACTTTTCTTCATTCTCGCGGATATACGGCGTGACATGCTCCTTTTGAAATTCTGTCGTTGCATTTTGGTATGCCTCTTTGAGCGAGGCGACATCAAACAGTTCAAAATACAGGCCGTACGGAAACCCTGGAGTTAAACTGTTGGACATCAATCGATAGTATGGGTAGGTAGAATCAAAAAAAGTGATCAGGGCATCAATGATGTACGGATCCATAAAAATATCATCCGCCGTGATGCGCACGATAATATCCGTGTCCGATGCGCCGACGGCCTTTGCGGCCTTATGGAAACGCTCGAGCACATTGTCCTCACTCCCGCGAAAATAATTGACGCCGTATTCCCGGGCGAATTCCTCGAGCGCATCATCCTCCTTTTTGCCGGTAGTCGCCACGACTATATCTGTGAGCTCTCGTGAATGCTTAATATTTTCGAGAAGGTGCCAGAGAACGGGTTTACCGGCGATCTCCTTCAGGATCTTTCCCGGCATTCTGGAAGAACCCATTCTTGCTTGAATAATCGCGATTTTCTTTTTCACCCCGTTAGAAGTCATAGCCATTTACTGACCGAGTGTATACACTCGGTAGAAATAAGAATCTGTATCCGCTAGGAGTTTTTTCGGAGAACCCTTCTCGGCGACTTTGCCTTCGGAGAGCACGATGAGCATATCGGAATCCATAATGGTCGAGAGGCGGTGCGCGATGGCGACGATGGTAACCTTCCCCTTTAATTCTTCGATGACACGCTTGATGTGTACCTCCGACTCATTGTCGAGAGCGCTAGTCGCTTCATCGAGAATGAGAAGTTGAGGTTTGCGCGCGAGCGCGCGAGCGATCACGATACGTTGCCGCTCGCCAGCAGAGAGCTTGATGCCCCGTTCGCCGACTTTAGTGTCGAGCCCTTCGGGACTTTCTTTGATGAAACCATCGATATGCGCCATGCGCGCCGCTTCCATAATATCTTCGTCCGACATCGTGTCATCATAGAACGTGATGTTGTTGCGTATCGTATCCTGTAGAAGGAAGAATTCCTGTGACACATACGCGACTTTGTTGCGCCACTCCGAGAGCGCGATGGTGCGACAGTCGACGCCGTCCAATACTACAGATCCTTTGGCAGGATGAAGAAGGCGCAAGATGAGATCGACGCAGGTAGTTTTGCCCGCGCCCGAAGGGCCCACTATGCCCACCATGGAACCTTTCGGGATCGTGAATGAGACGTCTTTGAGGACTTCGCGACCCTCGTCGTATGCGAACGAGACGTTGTCGAATGACAGTTCAGAGTTAAAAACGAACGGTTTGTCTCCCTGCGCTTTTTCCTTCCACTCCCCCGCGGCGCTTTCGTAATTGATGACGCGCTCAAGGTGCGGCGCGAGTTCGCTCATGTACTGCACGTTGTTCTGTAGTTGCTGGACGTACGTAAAAATACGATAAATGAGATAGAGCAACGCCGGAAGAGCGGCGAGCGAGATGAAGGGTGTCTTGAATGCGAGAGAAAGTATCGCCGCGATATATACGATGCCTATCGGCGCGACGGCTTGCGTTGCGACCTGTTGCAGAATTTGTATGCGCCGCGCGAGCGCCTTTATCCCGGAAAACAAGCCCTCGCCGCGCGCTATCGCTTCTTCGGCGACCCCGTACGCCTTCACGGTCTTGAGTCCGCTTACGTGTTCGGTCACATGATGTAGCGTATCGCGATATAGCGACGCGCGTTCCGAGGAAATACCGTGTACACGGTCCATGAGCGGGCGCAGCGTCACGAATATCAGGATGCCGAGCGCAAAGGTCGACAGCGTTACAAAGGGCGAGATAGAGAACGCCACAATAAGGTACATGAGAAGGCTCGTCGCGAGCGTAATGGTGAAGCTCAGCTTCGTAAGCATCGCGGTCGCAGCCGGTGTATCAATCATCAAGCCCGTCTCGAGATTGCCTAGTTTTTGCCGTAATAGATACGGCCACGAAGCACGCAGGACCATGCTGAAGAGTTTCGAACGCGTGGCTCGTTCATACTCGGTCGTAATGCGTATCTGAATGTAGCTGAGCCATAGGGCGACAAACGCTTTACCTATGAAAAGTGCAACTACAAACGCGAGCAGATACTTCGGTACGAATGGAACGTGTAGAAATATAAAGAAGCTTTGTATCGCTTGTGACAGCATATCCGTCGCCGGATCATGCAGGCCAAGTATGAAGGTGAGAAGCGGAATGACCGCATTGATACCGATACCCTCGAGTAATCCACTGAGAAAACCGAGACCGGTTAGTGCGAGTATCTGCTTTGCATACGGCCTATAGGCGCGCCGCGCGAGCTGTGCAACGGCCAGCATCTGCCGATATATGTGAAGTGTATTGATACTTTCCATGGTCTTTAAATGTATGGTGTAGCACGTTGTGCGGGATACGGTTGTTCATTACTCTGCCAAGCGCAATCACACCTCTATCCACTGCTCCTTCACCCCTCCCAAGAAAGCGGTGCGGTTACGAAGCGATCTGCGCACGCAGAAATGCGGCTATTGAATCGGCTCTTGAGGCCCAAGTGTAGCCGTGAACTTTAGTATACGCAAAATGCGCCTTTTTGCTCGCCGTTTCTGTTTTCTCCAGAACATCCACTATAGCGCTCGCCAAACCCGCCTCATCATCAGGATTGAAAAAGAAAGCGGCTTCGTCCGTGAGGATTTCACGCAGACTCGGCACNNACATCGGCGCTTTTGATGAACATCGGTATCCGCGTTTTCGGTTGATGTGGAAGAATGCTGATGTGTTCTCCGGCATACTCTTTTTGGAACTGTGCAAGCTCTTCATCTATCCCGCCCATGAGAACGACGTGTACATTTTTTGGGAGTAAGCGCGCCGCCTTCGCGAGCGTGTCGGCGCCTTTCCACTCGTAGAAATGCCCGGTGTAAAGAACGATGGTCCGCTCAGGATTTATGCCGAATTCTCTCCACACTTCCTTGTCTCGTTTCGCCTCTCTAAATGCGGCAAGGTCGACTCCGTCGTGCGCAACGAGTATTTTTTGTTTGTCGACTCCGATCTGCACAAGCGCGCCCTGCACGCCCGCGCTTATGGCAATGATGCCGCGCGCTCGCAGGAGCGCGCGGCGCAGTAAAAAGTTTCCTTCCGGCACTGTATGCATTTCGATAAAAAGATTCTTCTTCGGAAGCACGAGCCCGAGCAGGTACTCGCGAGTGTAGACGACGGCATCAGAGGGAAATCGGAATCGCCGTAGAGAAAGCGCGTATCCTGCAAGATCGAAGAGAAAACGGAGACGCGAGAGCGTGGTTCCCGCTCCGAGCAAATCGCTCGCCGGTAGATTCTCTATCTCGAACGTGCGCTCGAGCCCATAGTACGTCCACGCATCATTTTGAGGCCCGTATTTTCTGTCTCCGACAACAAGCCGCACCGCGTGCCCGGCCCTTCCCCACTCCTCGCACAACTTCATGATTGCATACCCATATGCTCGCTCCGAGGGAATGCGCGAACTTGTTACAAAAAAAATGGTCATGCTTTTCCGTAGTGCGCCACGACTTTACGAAGTCCTCGTTCTTCTTCCGCCGTGTTCGATATGTTAGTGCTGTGAATGAATCCTCGCTCTCCTTCAAGACAATAGCGGCTCATGCGATAGTAGGGTGATAACGTCTTCACTCGCGAACGCAGCCCTTCCCGGTTTATGAGGCGTTCAAGCGGGAGAACGGTCGTCCCCCAATTGGAGAGCGCAGTGAACGTGCTCGGTGTTGCGACTTTGCCTTCGCGCGTAAGGGTCGTCTCGGAGAGGTCAAATTTTCCTCCTATACGTTCCATCATCTCCTGTTTAAAGAACTCGAATGAGCCCCGCAGATGCGGTGGCTTCGGCAAGTGGAGCCATTGACGCAGTCGGCGCTGTGCGTTACCCGTCGAGTTACTAAGAATGAGCCATTTCGAATCTTTTCCCAAAATATCAACGAACATCTTGTCGGTCAGTATCAGGTTGTCATCATGCGTGAAGAGGAAGACATCGTACGACTTGTAATTGTGCTCTTCGAGCCATTGGTTCGACATGCCCCAATCACCGATTGTGTTGGGATATTCCTTGTAGGTCCAGCCGAGCTCGCAGATACGCTCGATGGTCGCGAACTCGTGATAGAGAAAGCGGTCGAGTACGTCGCGGTGGCTCCAGCCGAGCCCTGCAAGCTCCTCCTTTTTCTCCTCTTTTGAGAACGATGGGTTCCTATGCGAAACGCAAAAGAGACTTACCTCCCACCCTATCGGCACTTTTTGACGAGCGATCGCCTCATAAAAATGCATGGGGAAATGCCATCCCCCTGCGACAACTGCGAGTCGCTTTTTCATCCGGTTATCCTAGCATCGAGAGCGACGGAAAACTAGAATCTATGACGGTATATGGCGCTTTTGCCTCCCCGATAGGCCTCTTGTTGTACTTGGAAATCCATTCCACTTGGTCGCGCTCCTTTGAACCTCCTTCAAACAGTACGATTGCGCCTTTCTTAATCCTGTCCTTCACGGACGCGTATACGGCGTCAACGGTATCTCCCGTATTTGAAATGTCAAAATAAAGCATGTCAAAATCTTCCGGGTTGGCGAGCCACGAATCCAAATCTTTTTTCGCGAGCGTCACATACTTCGAAAGCCCATAGCGCTCAATGTTCTTCGTCGTGCCCTCGAATGTGGGGTGTTTATATGGATACTCCTCAAATAGGTCGTACGCGTTGATGTGTCCTTCTCCGAGCTCATCGAGCGCCATCGCCATGATGACGGTCGTATAGCCGTGAAGCGTGCCTATTTCAACGATTTTTTGGGGCTTTAGCTTGAGCACCTGTTCGTACAAGGTCTTGCCGATGGTACCTGTATGATACGAGGATTCAATGTCAGGGTCTGTGTACTGCATTTGAGAGAGTATAGCAATTGTTCTGGCGTTCATAAAACTTTGTGAACTCAATGTCACACGCGTAGAGAAAATCTCATAAATGTGGTAAAACGACAAGACAATACCTATGAAGATTCGAAAAGCCGTGATTTTAGCAGGTGGTTCGGGGACGCGACTTCGTCCGCTTACGCTCGCGACGAACAAGCATCTGCTCCCCCTTTACGACAGGCCGGTCATTTATCATGCGATAGAGAAGCTCGTCGACGCAGGCATCAGCCGCATCATGGTCGTCACTTCTCCCGAACACATTGATAGCTTCGTCCGCGCACTCGGAAGCGGCGAACACTGGAAACTAAAAAGCGGTAATGAATCGCAGATACAGATAACCTACGGCATCCAGAACAAGCCCGGCGGCATTGCGCAGGGACTCTACATCGCCCGCGATTACGTCGGCAACGAGCCGTGCATTCTCTACCTCGGCGACAACTACATCGAAGACAATTTGGGGCCTCACCTCAAGAACTTCAAGAGCGGTGCAATGATCTTCCTCAAGAAAGTCGCCGACCCGGAGCGTTTCGGCGTCGCGACGCTCGGAAAGAATGGCGGCGTCATTCGCATCGAGGAAAAACCGAAGAAACCGAAAAGCAACCTAGCCGTCATTGGACTCTATTTCTACGACAACACCGTCTTCGAGAAAATGAGAGACCAAAAGCCGTCTTCCCGCGGCGAGTACGAGATTACCTATGTTAACAACAAATATCTCAAAGAGGGGGCGCTGAAAGCGGTCGTTCTCAAGAAGAAATGGACGGATATTGGCACTTTCGACAGTCTAGTCGAAACTTCGCACCACGTGCGAAAGAGCGCGAAGAAGCGCCGCTAGTGCCGCATTAATTTAATTTCCAACTCACCTCACGTCCTAGTATGTTTGAAAACCTCCGCTCGCTGCATATTGCCCGCCCCGAACAGAACACGTGCAACGGAGGATTCTGCATCACCACTGCGGCATTACGCACCAGCTTGTGCCCATCCCACGCGATGTTCTCTCGGGCAATATGCGCGCTCGCTTGCGGTAAACAGTTTCAAACATACTCCAGTGTACGATTCAACAATGTGTATAACCATATAGTATGGCGGCACTCGCAGAATTACGCAGAACGAACGCGGAAGGGCGTAGAATTAATTTAAGATAATACTAGTACTAACTCATGCGTGAAAAGAAAACTATACTCGTGACTGGCGGCACTGGGTTCATCCCGCTCCTCCTTGCAAAAGTACATGGCTATCAGTTGAAATAGTGTATGTCCGACTTACAAAATAGGAAACGTATTCTAGTTACAGGAGGGGCGGGATTTATCGGCAGCAACTACCTCAATTACGCGGTGCGCAAATATCCGCACTACCGTTTTGTAA
>DPYD01000038.1 GCA_003545515.1 Candidatus Kaiserbacteria bacterium
CGGCTACGGCTTGGTGAATGCCGCTGTAGCAGTGGGGGCGATTGCTCCCCCGGCAACAGGAACGATCAGCGGCACCGTGACTGATGCAGATACTCTTGATCCAATTGCTGGGGCGACTGTAAGCGACGGAACACGACAGGCAACGACAGACGCAAACGGCGACTACAGCATTACTGATGTCCCAGAGGGTACNNGCAATTGAGGGCACCATTACCGACGCCGACTCTGGAAACCCCATAGAAGGAGCAATCGTGACTGACGGAACACGACAGGCAACCACAGATACAACAGGATACTATCTTGTTACCGACGTGCCCGAAGGCGGCTATACCGTTATAGCATCAGCTGCTGGTTACCAAGATGCAACACAAATCGTTGCGGTAACGGGTGGCTCGACTATAGCAGCAGACTTCGTTCTACAACCGGTAACTGAAGCAACAACAGTAACCGTTGATTCCATCACCTATACAACAGAGGGCGGGAAAAATGGCGACAAGCACTTGAACATCCATGTATCGGTCGTTGATGACTTGGGCAATTCCGTTGCCAATGCTTCCGTGTCAATTGAGATCTACCTCAATGCCTTACTAAAAGCTATCGGCACTGGCACAACCGGAAGCAATGGAGTGGTAACCTTCAGTTATAAAAATGCTCCATCTGGTCACTACGATACCAAAGTAACCGCAGTAACAGCGTCGGGCTTATCATGGGATGGTTCAACGCCCGCAAACGGATTCGATAAGTAAACCCTGTTAGAAGCTCACGCGTAGCATTCTGCTTCTGACGGGGTAAAGCGTGGGACAAAAAAGCAGTAGACATCTCTCTTTCGTTTCCCGTGTCTTTTTGAAGTTTCTCGTTTTGAAGTTCATCTCGTCCTTGAGCCAGCGACAGACGCGCTTCCCACTCCATAGTTCGTTTGCGACCTTCTCGAATGTCATAAGGGCAGTAGTAAATAAGGCAACTTTGGTGTCAGAAAGCTGACGCTGGCTTCAATCTGGTAGAATCCACCCATGGATGACATCCATATACAAAGCGGCTATCGCAACAGCGTCACGCTCTTCATCTACTATGGAATGCGCGCCTTGGTTTTGTTCGGGACCAGCATTTTCCTCTTTCGCGGAAACTGGGAATCTGCAGCAGGAACCGTCCTTATCTTTATATTGATGTTTATTCCTTCAGTCCTCAAAGAGCGCTACCGATTATACTTACCATTTGCTCTTGATCTCGGAATAGTCGCCTTCATCTTCTTTACGCTTTTTTTAGGAGAAATCGGACAATTTTATGATCGCGTTCCGTTCTGGGATAAATTTCTTCATTTCCAATCAGGAATTCTTCTCGGTGCCGCTGGCTATGTGCTCGTATACATTTTGAACGAGCACCAGAAGTTTAAGCTCGACCTTAGTCCGGCCCTTATATCTATCTTTGCCGTCACATTTTCTCTTTCGATAGGAGTGATATGGGAAATGTTTGAATTCGCGGCAGATAGTTATTTTTCACAACACATCGCTAATCATCCCTATTTCCAGGAAAGTAATATTGATACGATGTGGGATCTCATAGCGGCTGGGGGAGGCGCACTGATAGTGAGCGTTGCGGGATATTTTTGGATGTTTCGCCACAAACGCCTNNTACGAGCGACGTAGAGCGAGAGACCCGAAAGCGAGCTTTCGTATTTGGAGCGAGGAGCTCGAAATCAATAACCTGTCTGCGTCTACCTGTGCTGGCACGGCAGACAGGTGTGGTCACGCACAGGCAGACGCTCTGTAGAGTCGGAATGCATTGGTTTACAGGATTAATCAGTGCCAATTCCTGTCTATACCGTTTGCTCTGCAGGAACGAAGAACACAGCGCAAGGCGTCTTCCGCGCACTCTACACTATGTGTGTAACATTCCGGCGAACACCATTTCCGTGCCGATAAGAACAACTAAAATAGTGAGCGCAAGTACGAATCTCTGCCACTCGAATGCGATGATAAGCATTCCAAGAGAGTAGACAAAGAAGACGCTCGTAATTACTAAAAGACTGGAGTTTATGAATAGGACGGTATCCCAAAAATACTTCATGCGGAAATTATACCTTAACGCGTGGAAATCGAATATTGAGTGGATGCGAGTAACCTGCTATCGTGAACCACTCTGCTCGCCTCTACCAGCCCACCTGCCTGTTTAGTTGGGATTCTGGTGAAGCGAGTTGAGAGTAATGCCGGCGTAGCTCAGGTAGTTAGAGCATGGGACTCATAAACCCAAGGTCGCAGGTGCAAGTCCTGCCGCCGGCACACGACGCGAACAGATATTTCTGCTAGAATGCTCGTCGTTTGCGGGTGTAGCTCAGCTGGTTTAGAGCGCGTCCCTGTCACGGACGAGGTCGCGGGTTCGAATCCCGTCACTCGCGCAAAAGTAATCACCGTATCCACAAGGAGGTAAGGGGGGTAGCGTCTTCGGTGTTATCATAAATTGTATGGAGGTAGATTTGATAAGTTGGTTGGAGCAGGTAGCACAAAGCCGATGGACATGGGTGTTCGGTCTTCTCGTCGCGGCTTCCTTTTGGTGGTATTACATTCGGCGAGCGAAAAACGTCATTACCGACCCGGAAGCACGGAAACCGAAAGCGCTTTTCAAAAATTTTATCGTCGGCCAGCCGTTTCAGCTCCTCGTCATTCTCATCGTTTTAATTGCCGTTATCGCCCTCATTTCTTGGGCGTTGAATATGCAGTTGCCGGACGTGCCTTTGACTGATTGAAGCGGCCGCGTTCCAACACAAGTGCAATGGTAGAATTCCTCAATGCGCACTTCACGCGAGATATACGAAAAGTACAACATAATGCTCGCACTCCAGCTACACCAATTGCGTGTGGCGGCGGTGGGGAAATTCATCTGCGAGAATTTTGAACAACCCATCAACAAGAATGATGTTATTCTCGCGTGCCTTTTTCACGACATGGGCAACATCATCAAATTCGACCTCTCTGTTTTCCCGGAATTTCTCGAACCGGAGGGGCGCGAGTACTGGCAAGGCGTGAAAGATGAGTATGTAAAAAAATATGGCACAGATCACCATGTCGCCAATACCGCTATCGCACGCGAAATAGGCCTGCCGCAAGCCGCAGTAGCTTGCATTGAGGGCATCGGCTTTCGGAAGACAGTGTTCGTTGTCGAGCATCCCTCGTTTGAGCGGAAAATTTGTCAGTATGCCGATCTGCGTGTCGGACCCCACGGCGTGCTTTCGATGGAAGAAAGAATACAGGAAGGCAGAAAGCGGTATATCGAAAGACAAGATATGGCAGCGGACGTTGCGGCGCCACAGCAAGAATTCGACGCAGTGTTACATACCGCTCGACGATTGGAAAAGCAGATTTTCACGAACGCAAACATTCAACCAGGTGACATAACCGACAAGGCCATCGCATCGCTCATTGAGGAATTACAAAATTATTCCGTAGCGTGATAGTATCGCTCGTATTGCCCTCCTCCGCCAAAATTATAGGTGGGCTAAGCCGGAGTAGTTCCCTCCTTCGCTCAAGCTGTGCATGAGCTTCGGAAGGGCAAGCAGTAGGACTTTTCACTACCGCTTGCACTTCGAAGCTCCGGCGTAGCCGGAGCGTAGTAGTGCCGGGGTAGTTCAGTGGTAGAACGTCATCTTGGTAAGATGAAGGTCGCGGGTCCGATTCCCGCCTCCGGCTCCAGAATCAAACTCAAAGAAATCTCGCCGTCGTAGCAATGTTCCGGCAGTCACGGATACCCGCCTGCTGGCAGATTCCGCGGCTCCGCCTCGACGCAGCCCGCGTCTCGCCCCGTTTCCGCTCTCCATACTTTTTCCTGCCTGCGCCTCGATGCGTCTCGCGGCAAGCATGCTTTTTCGCGGGCCTCCGACACGCTGAAGTGGCTACGGCCACGCAAGCGTGGGGATTCTTTTTGAAATTGAATGCCTGCCCACCGACCTGTCCGCAGAAGCTTTTGCGCAGGCGGGATCCTCTGCGCAGGCGGGAGCGGAAAACGTGGCGAGAGATATTCATGACCAGAGAATTGAGCTAAAATATAAGAATGATAACCGATGAGCTTCGGAAGTATGTACACGATGCGCGAACGTCAGGTAAAAGCCCGGAAGAAATAGCGAGAGATCTTCTTGTTTCTGGTTGGCAAGAAGCGGACGTGATGCAAGTTATCCAAGAACTTCGACAGAGCGAGCAAACGTCAAAACCTCAAAAACGGCAAGCGCGGTTGCTTGCACAACCTGCTGTAACCCTTGTACTCGCGGTCATTGTTATCTTGCTCGGTGGCACAAGTGCTTACTTATGGAATGATCGTCTTGACCTTGCGGATACAAACTCACAAAAAGTCCGTGATTTTTACGCACAACTCGCTCAATCGCAGATCGCATTTACCGATGCCGGAGAGATGGTATTCCCCGACGAGCAGAAATTCCTTACTAAAAAAGCGGAATATATCGAGAGTAAGACGAGCTTCATTGAGGCAGACCTCCGCACGATGAGCATCACGCTTTATGAGAACGGTATCGCGATCAGAGCCGTTGATATACTTACGAAAGGAAAAGAGAAAAGCTGGTGGGAAACACCTACGGGCGATTACAAAGTTCTCGGAAAGTCCGCCACTGCTTACTCCTCGATAGGCAACGTGTGGATGCCGTATAGCATCCAGTTTTACGGGAACTATTTTATCCACGGCTGGCCGTATCATGATGATGGAACGCCCGTGCCGAAAGGATACTCCGGCGGTTGCATACGCCTCGCTACGGACGACGCAAGAATTGTTTTCGATTTCGTGAAAGTTGGAACCCCGGTTCTTGTTTTGGATAATTACAAGGAATATACATCCGGCGCGCTTACGCTGAATGCCACGGATCTCGCTCCGCCGGTCGTGAACGCGAGATCTGTTTTAATCGTCGATCTTGCCTCTGGCGAGACCATTTTGGAAAAACAAGCCGAAGAGCCACTATCCATCGCATCGCTCACCAAGCTTATGACGGCGGTCGTGGCACACGAAGTCATTTATCTGGGCCGCCCGATCAAAGTCACGTCCAACATGCTCGCGAGCGTGTCTCAGATTTTTTATCCGACCGTGGGCGGCCGCTATATCGGCCTCGATTTGCTCTATCCGCTTCTCATGCAATCTTCAAATGATGCGGCCAACGTGCTTGCCGGATTTCTTGGTGAGAAAACTTTTGTGTATAACATGAACGCTAAGGCCTCATCGCTCGAGATGAGCGATACGCGCTTTGCCGATGCTTCCGGCATGAGTGCGGAAAACATCTCAACTGCACATGATTTGACGAAGCTACTGCAGTATATTTACTACAAACGNNATCGGCAACACCGATCTCATTGGTGTCAAAAATGGCGAGACGACTGCCGCGAGGCAAACCATGGCGACGGTGTGGAAAATCCATACGGTACAAGGGGATGTGCCCGTCGCGATCATCGTACTCGGATCCGAAGACAGGAAGCGAGATACAGAGACATTACTGAACTGGCTGAAAACCAACTTTGCAGTTTTGTGATACGATGATTAATCACAGACACCGTGATTCAGAAAAATACCATACTTATTGTCGTGACCGGCGCTTTGGCTGTAGCAGGGTTGATTTGGGTAGTATTTTCCGGCACCGTGCCATTAGAACGCATAACACGGATATTTGGCGGGAGTGACGCTTCTCGAACGACGCAAGAAGAAGCGTTGCCCGAGGTTGTAGTTACGGACGGTGGACGGTTTGAGTCGAACGTAGCGAACCTTCGAGGACAATTGCCTCAAGGGTGGAGAATTGTCGAGCGAAACGCACCGCCGCCACTTGAGGGATTTGACTACGTTTCTATGGCGCTTGCTCAAGAAGGTGGAACCTGCGCCATCATCGGCACGACGCCGTCTGGGCGAAACTTAGACGCGTACAAACAAATCTCTTTCGCTGAGCGGCTATATAAAGATGACTGGCAGTGGGACGGCAGTTGGTTTGCGCCAAAGAGCACGTATGGAGATTATGAGTTTGCCGGTGACGTTAGGCAGTATCTTCCGGGAGAGATGCGGCGTTCATACAACACTCGCGACGCGTTTGTGTTGTTCGACGTCAACGGGCAAAGCGTAGCTGACGATTGTAGCAAAGATTTAGACACACTTCTTTTGTCTCTTGAAGATCACTACCAACCAATACGACTTTCTCCCGCTTCGCACGGTCGTATCACTGTTGAACGGGAACGGATTCTCTATTCTCCCGATGGCTATGATACTCACTTTGAGGTACTTAAACTTCCGACCGGCACATACGCATATGGTGGTAGCGTAGCGGCCATAGGAAATATGTTATATGCACCGTGGGCCGAGTATTCGTCGGCGAGCGAGCAATTTTTGCGCTCCGCTCTGTTACGATTGGACTTATTTGCAGGGACGGTTGGTGTGGTGCCAGGTACAGAAGAGGTCGACTCTTTTATATCCTCGGTTTATCCACTCGACGGTGACATATATTATCTGCGCGGGGATGCCATCCTAGCGCGGTGTTTAGATGGATACGGCACGTGTCTCGCCAATCTTTACAAAACACCTGCCACAGGAGGAGAGCAGGTGTTGCTTGTGGGTAGCGTGTATGGAAGAAACATCATCGGATTCAGTAAGGACGAACAAGCGCTATATCTTTCCGACAGCACGGGAGATGCAGGATGTGTAAGCATGCGATATGGTCGTTATGTCAACGGCAAAGAAGAGCGCTTTGAAACGCGAAGTGGATGCGTCGAGGGCGAGGATTACGCAAATGCCGCGAGTCTTCGAGACGATATTCAGAGAAAGATAGAGAATTCGTTTACGCCCGCCTGCGCAGCGGGAGTGAAGGATGGCTCTCTCTATCCTACGGGCATTACCGCGTCTTGCGCGACATCCATACGCTTTGCACAACCGCCCCTTCTTATATTTGAAAGCCCACGCCAAAATGCAAAGCTAAGCGCAACTCTTGATAATGAGATTCGATGGAAGTTTACTGAACCCGATGTTCTTGAGATATTCCCGCACGAAAATACGTATGTGATGTTAGATATCATATCCTCTTATGGAGATAGAACCGGTAGCGTCGGGGACGGGTATACATTAGACGAGACCATGGCAACGTGGAACATCGCAAGCTATGCGAAAAGTGGATTTTATACGCTCCCGGCGAACACCCCGTATATGATTAGTGCTTCTTTGCAGTACCAACCGATTGACTTTACTTGTGCACCCGGGCACGGCAAGGATTGTCGGCCAGTCTATTCAGAAGCGGATCAGACACTCATAGAAAAGGCGAAAATGTATAGAGCCGACAGCGGATGGTTCTATGTTTCTCCGTAAAGGAAGCCCCGCGCTGTCTCGTTAGATGCATTTTGAGACGGCGCGGGTTTTGCGCGCTGGGGCAAGCGTATTTCGGTAGCGTCTCGGGCAAAATAAGAAAATTCGCACCCCCTCGTATTCTGTCTAAAAGTAGATATATGCTATATTTTCTGCCTACGGACTTGCCGAAGTAGCTCAGTTGGTAGAGCACCGCTTTCGTAAAGCGGGGG
>DPYD01000008.1:0-3441 GCA_003545515.1 Candidatus Kaiserbacteria bacterium
ATATCGGAATTGTTCACGAAGGAGCGAAGCGGGCCGCGGCATTGGGCTTTCCCACTGTGAACATTTCACTTGAGGACACGTCGCTATCGGGGGTGTATGCGGCGTGCGTGAAGGTGGGGAACAACGAACATGTCGCGGCGGCATTTGCCGACCCAGAGCGAGGGATTCTGGAGGCATATTTACTGGATTTTTCTCCACGCACATTGTACGGAGAGACGATCACCATTGAGCTCTATGAGAGAATACGTCGAAGTATGAAATTTGAAACTGACAAGGCGCGTCGCTCCGCAATAGCCGATGATGTTGCGAAGGTGCGGGAATATTTCAAGAAACGCGCATGAAAAACGTTATGGTTTTCGGTACGTTCGACATGCTCCATGAAGGGCATGAGGATTTTTTCCGTCAAGCTCGCGCGCTTGTTTCTAAGCCCTACCTTATTGTTTCAGTTGCACGTGATATGTCCGTAGCCCGTGTTAAGGGAGTTCACCCGCGTCACTCCGAGGACAAGCGATTAAAATGTATCGCGGCGCATCCTCTCGCGGACAAAGCAGTTCTCGGCGACGAATCTGGCTATATAGGGCACATAATGGCGAACAATCCTAATATAATCGCGCTCGGGTACGACCAGCGTGGCGAGTATGTTGAAAACCTAGCGGATGAGTTAAAAAGAGTTGGTTTAAATACGCGCGTCGTGCGTCTCAAACCGTTTCGTCCTGAAATATTCAAGACGTCGAAATTGAATGAGATGACGGTATAATTCACTTATGAGCTCTGCTTCTTTGTACGCACTACATTGCAGGATTGGCACCATAATGTATGCTCGCTAATCCTTTTACCGAAGGGAATTTATTCATGTAGAAAGAGCTGGATGAAAATTACAAAACTCGGACACTGCTGTCTTCTTATAGAAGAGGGTGAAGTGCGTATACTCACCGATCCGGGCGTATACACGGTTGAGCAGTGTCGGGAATTGAAAAATATTGACGTTGTTATCTTTACCCATGAGCATTTTGACCACTATCACTTGGATTCACTCAAACGGATCATTGTGGGGAACCCGCAAGTAACAGTGCTCTGCAACCAGGGTGTTGGAGCACTGCTTTCCGGCAAAGGTATTGCCCATCAGGTGGTTGGCGATGGACAGACGGTGAAGGAAAAGGGAGTGACAATTGAAGGTATCGGGGAATTACACGCAGAGCTTCACCCGTCTTTGCCTATTATGCAGAACACAGGATACTTTATAGCAGGACGTTTCTGGTATCCTGGTGATGCATTTACCGATCCCGGCAGAAGTCCAGAGATACTCGCACTTCCCGTTGCGGGTCCATGGATGAAGCTTTCTGAAGCAATAGAATATGCGCTCGCGCAAAAGCCCAAAGTATGTTTTCCGGTCCACGACGGACTCCTCAGCGAGACGTTTCTCTCATATGATTCTATTAACAAAGCACTCACCGCCGTGCTGGAGCCGCGCGGCATTCAATTTCTTGAGATAGTCCTTGATAAAGAATACGAATTTTAATATGAAATATCTGGGCATTGATTATGGTGTAAAGAACTTAGGTTTGGCCATCTCGAATGAAGAAGGCACTATTGCATTCCCGCGAGTGACTATGGCGAACGATAGGAACATTCTTTCGCGCATCGCCACGCTTGCAAAAGAGGAAGGAATCGACGCTATCGTTATAGGAGATACCAGGGCGTTTTCAGGCGCTGAAAATTTCATGACAGCGGAATCCGAATTGTTCGCGCACGATCTTTCCGAAAAAACCGGCCTTGAGATCATATCGGCATCAGAGGCATGGAGTTCACGAGAAGCAACGCGTTTTGCTCCGAAAGGAGTAAAAAGCGATGCCGCAGAGGCCGCTGTCATCTTGCAGAGATTTCTTGAGATGCAAGGTACATAATGCATGATTGATCTATGGAAGAAATAACATACGAAGACTTCGCAAAGCTCGATATTCGAATCGGCACGATCATTGCGGCCGAGTTAGTTCCGGATACGGACAAACTCATCAAATGCACGGTTGATTTCGGAGACCTTCCTGCAGGTAGTGGGCGGCGTACCATTGTTTCAGGTATTGCTGAATGGAAAAAACCAGACGAGCTTATTGGCCGCCAGCTTCCCTATGTTGTTAACCTCGCACCGCGAATGCTTCGTGGCGTTGAAAGCCAGGGCATGCTTGTCGCCGCAAGCATTTCCGCAAGGAGCGCAAATGCGACACCGGAAATCGATGGAGGCGGCGTTGTGCTTCTCGAACCGGAGCGTTCAGTGCCACCGGGGACGAAACTGCGCTGAAAGATTGGTATAATGGGGCGCATGCGGAAGTTCGCGCCATCTCTTCAACCCTCAAACCATATGACGTCAGTGTCGAATCTATTGGCACATTGGTTTCCCATGCCAAAGATCCTGCATCCACGATCGGCAGGGGTAGATATTTCGGATGCATCTATAAAATGGATGGCGCTTGAAGGATTTAGGGAAAAGGGACGTATTGTTTTCTGGGGCGAAGAGCCGCTTCCCGAAGGGATTGTTGTCGGAGGTGTTATTCAGAACATCCCAGAACTTGTCACTGCGCTTGAAGGAATAAGGAAGAAACTGGGAGGTATCGTCTCTGTACATATCGCACTTCCTGAAGAGATTGGATATGTGTTTAGTATGCATGTTCCCGTGAATTCGCGTCGGGAAAGCGCTTTGAATATGATCGAATTTGAGCTCGAGGCCAGGGTTCCGATACCCCTCGAAGAGGCCGTATATGATTTCGATCTCATCACGCCACATGATGATGACTCCGGTGATGAGATAGGAGTCACGGTATTTCCGCGCACATCTGTAGAAAAATATGTCGAGGCATTCCAAGCGGCCGGATTTCATCCGCTATCTCTCGAAATAGAGGCGCGTTCCATCGCGCGTGCGGTTTCAAGCGGGTCGGATAATGAACCGATAACGCTTCTTGTTGATTTTGGTCGAAAACGTACAGGGTTTGCGGTCTTAAAGCACGGCATTCCAATTTTTACTTCTACGGTTGGCGTTGGTGGAGCGCCGGTAAAGAAATCGCTTACGGAGAAAACATCGCCGACACAATCGGGCGCTGATGAACAAAAGAATGAAGAGAGTAAACATACTGCGGATGATGATAAACAACCTCTGATTGAGGATACGCTCTCGGGATCGGAATCCGCACTTGCCGATGAAGTTGTTCGACATTATCAATATTGGGACACTCGTCGCAACGAGCGCGGGGAACGCGTCACTCCTATCGAATGTGTTCTTCTGGTGGGAGGAAGCGCGAATCTCAAGGGGCTTCCCGGCTATATTGCAGCTCGAGTACAGGCATCTGCCGTGCGACCGAATGTCTGGCGGCATGTGTGCTCATTCGACGACTATATCCCCCCGATCGATCGCCGAAAATCTCTCCAGTATGCAACGGCGCTAGGGCTTGC
>DPYD01000008.1:3524-5134 GCA_003545515.1 Candidatus Kaiserbacteria bacterium
ACATCGTCACCCGCCTTGGCCATGCTTCAGGAGGCGCTCGAGGTGCGCCCACGAGGTGTTTCTGTCCAAGATATACGATATACGGCTCGGGAAGGAAGAAAAGAAGGTTCTATTGTCATAAGCGGAACCGTCGTTGATAGAACCAGTATCAATGCATATCGCGAGGCGCTTGTCGGAAATTCGAATTTCGAGTCTGTTTCAGTGCCGGTAGGAGCCCTCGCGGGATCTGAGGTAGGACAATTTTCCATAACACTAACAGGAGCGTTTTAAGTATTTATGAAAACTTTGAATCCAACATATATTTCATGGGTTACCCTCATGTCAACTCTCATTGCGTGGAGTTTCATAGGATTTTTCTCCTGGTCGCTGTCTGCCGCGCAGGCCGCACGCGTATCGGGAGATGCCGTGGCAGGACAGGATGCGGCGCGGCGCGAAACAGAACTGCGTCTGCGCGTACTGGCCCGTGATACAGAAGTACTACGTGCCGAACTGGAGGAGAATACGCGCGCGACCCCGCTCTCCATTGTAGAATCTATCGAATCTGTCGGAAAAGAGTCGGGCGTCTCGCTAGAAATTGGTCAGGTGCTTGCCTCAGCGCCTGTGCCATCGGCATCGCCATCAGCCCCATCTGTCCGCACTATTTCTGTCGTTGTAGAAGCGACGGGTTCGTTCACGGCACTTATGTACACCGCATCGCTCTTGTCATCCATCCCGCTCCCTTCCACGATCAACCAACTGCATTTTGAGCTCCCGCCAACCTCGGCAAGTAATCCCGGTAGTCTGTGGCATCTTACTGCGCGCGTCAGTGTTCTCACTACTGCGGAAATTTAATTATGATTCACCCGAATAATGTATGGAGAAGATTGTGTGCCGCCTATAGGGCTCGACGTGAGCCAGAATCTTTGCGTGTGCTCACGGAATTTTATTGGCACATGCTACTTATTACTGCCGCTTTTATCATTATCGTCATCACACTATATGGTTTTGTCAGATTCACTTCCGTTTTACGCAATCCTAACGAGGATATCGTTACACTTTCACCAAACGCTAGAGCGGCCTCGGCGCTTAATCGAACGGAGCTGGAAGTACTCGTGGGATATTTTGCCGAACGGCGCACGCAATATGAACTTCTTAAAAAGAGCCCATCGCAGATCGCAGACCCTTCGCGTTAGGATTCTTGCCAACGAGGTAGGGTTAGAACGACGTTGTATAATCCTTTGGTGCCCTATACAGATACAGATAGGACAAAATTGTACGCTACTCAAAAGAGACATCGAGTCAGGGTCCGGGAAATGCTTCTGGCGTTTCTAAATACGATGTGCCAATTGCCATCGGAGGAAGACTTATGCACAATTCAAATTCTGGGGTAAAACTAAGGGCACGCTCCCGTAGTTTAATGGATAAAACTCCGGACTTCTAAGCCGGGTATCGAGGTTCGATTCCTCGCGGGGGCACATGCGCGCTTAGCTCAGTTGGTAGAGCAGCTGATTTACACTCAGCAGGCCGTAGGTTCGAGTCCTACAGCGCGCACAATGGAGATCGGGGAAATAAATTGTCGGGTACACGGGAAAGTGCAACTGGTTATGTTCCGCGATTTTGTGTGTAGACAC
>DPYD01000029.1 GCA_003545515.1 Candidatus Kaiserbacteria bacterium
CGATAGAGGTCGGCAACATTTTCCCGCTTGGCACGCGTTTTTCCGAGGCGCTCGGCCTCTCTTACAAGGATGAAAAGGGGAAGAAAAAGCCCGTCATCATGGGCTCATACGGCATCGGGCCGGCGCGGCTTATGGGCGCTATTGTAGAAGCCCTTTCCGACGAGAAAGGCATCATCTGGCCTCGTGAGGTGGCTCCATTCGCGGTACATCTCGTATCCATTACCAGCGGCAACGCCGAAGTCGTCAATGAAGCAGAGCGACTATACGAACTTCTCACGGAGCATAAAATCGGCGTCCTCTATGATGATCGCGATATACGAGCGGGAGAAAAATTCGCCGACTCCGATCTCATCGGAATTCCCTTGCGCATGGTCATTTCGGAGAAGACGATGACAGAGGGCGGAGTGGAGGTCTCATCACGGGAGAGCGGAAGGACAACTCTCATGCCGGAGAGTAGTATCGTTGATGAACTGACCCGTAACTAACGATATGAGCGGAAGATTTTTGCGCAGAATGCGGGCATACAAAGACAGAATACTGTCCTACTTTTCCAACGACATCGGTATAGATCTTGGGACGGCAAATACGCTCGTCTATGTGAAGGGGCGCGGTATCGTTATCAACGAGCCATCTATGGTCGCGATGAACCAAAAGACGGGGCAAGTCGTAGCAGTCGGACAACAAGCGAAAGAGATGCTAGGGCGTACGCCGATGCACATTGTTGCCGTCCAGCCGGTCATAGACGGCGTTATATCCGATTTTGAAGTTACGTCTGAAATGCTTTCGTATCTAATCGGGAAAGCACAGGAAGGTCATCCAAAGTTTCTGGGGCCGCGCGTGTGCGTCGGAGTTCCCTCGGGCATCACGTCCGTAGAGGTGCGTGCGGTGCGGGATGCCGCGCGGCAGAGCGGCGCGCGCGAGGTGCATATCATTGAGGAACCTTTAGCGGCGGCAATCGGCATCGAACTGCCAATTCATGAGCCGCGGGGGAGTATGATAGTCGATATTGGCGGCGGCACCACGGACGTTGGCGTTATCAGTTTGGGAGGTATCGTAAACTCACATAATGCGCGTGTTGCGGGGGATCGGTTTAATGCCGATATCATCGCTCATGCGCGAAACGAATTCAAACTCCTGATAGGTGAGAAGACTGCGGAGGAAATAAAAATATCAGTTTCTTCTATGACGGTTTCTCGCGAAAGATTGGAAGCCGTCGCGCGCGGGCGCGACATCGTAACGGGATTACCGCGTGAGGTGATTTTGACGGACCATGATGTACGCAATGCCACAGGTCACTCTATCGAAGAACTTGTAGAAGCGGTGAAAGAGGTTTTAGAGGCAACTCCTCCGGAGATACTTTCGGACGTCATGCAAAGCGGAATACACCTTGTAGGCGGAGGCGCTCTGATCCGCGGACTTCCGGAATTTCTTGAAGCGTCGCTCGGAGTCCCCGTCATCGTGGCGCCTGATCCGTTGACCGCCGTTGTGCGTGGTACAGGCGTCGTCCTCTCCGACATGGAAACGTATCGAGAGGCGCTATTAAAGAACGATGAAGAACTTGTACCAACAGAATAAAAGCAGGCGCCGCCTTCTTGTGGCGACTGTTTTTGTTATTGCAGTTTTTGTCGCAGACACACTATCCGGTGGAAGTGCGCGCGCTTTCGCGCGCGCGGGCGCCGCATACATGTGGGCTACAGGCGCCTCGGCGGGCGAAACGGTTTTTGACAGTGGCTTCTTCTCCACACGACGCGCTCTTGAGAAGGAGAACAAATCCTTGCGCGAGGAGCTCACACAGCTCCAAACGCGCGTCGCGGTCTTTGATATTTTGAAGAGTGAGAACGAATCCTTGCGGCTTCTTACGCGTTTTACGGAACGCGAACGCGGTATCACAGCACCCATTATATCGTCGTTTCGTTCCTCGCCTTACGGAACATTTCTGATCGGCGCAGGTTCTGAAGACGGTATACGCGCCGGTAATTTGGTTATGGCGGGAGACCCGCAATTTGGCGGTTTTGTCATAGGACGCGTCGAGAATACCGACGCGCGCATATCGCTTGTGAAAGCTGTTTTTGCTCCGAACGAAACTACCGACGCGGTTATCAGCGGCATCTCTGTCATGCTTCTTGGGCGAGGCGGTGGACAGGCGCGCGCGGAAGCGCCGCGTGACGCAGAAATAAAGACGGGGGATGCGGTATTTTCTCCTTTGATGGGAGGAAAGGCCATCGGTGTTGTAGGCGGAGTGGAAGTGGACAAAGGAGACGCCTCAGAGCGCGTGTACGTTATGGTACCTTTTTCGCTTACGTCTCGGTTTGTCTACATCATCGGGGAGTAACGGTATGTGGAGTACTGGTCTCACTGTTCGCTGTACGCTCGCTCTTACCGGGTTTATCGCCGCCGTATTCGCATCTCCATGGGTAGTACTTATTGTTATGGGATTACTTGCACTGCGGTGGCGTGCATGGGAAGTGCTTGTAATAGGACTATGGATGGATTTCTTATGGTTGCCGGGTGCATTTTTTTCATCTCTCCCTCTCTTTACGTTCGCCGCGATAGCGCTCGTGTGGGGATTTGAGCCTTTGCGCCGCGAATTTCTCACACCATGATATCGACAAATGGCAGAAAGAATGTCCGAAGGACGCATGAAATAGCGCCCGACGAAATATTCTTGGATTCTTCCAATCTCCTCGATCGTAACGAAAGGCAATTTGAGGCGCGTGTCGTGCGCCCCGTGGCGCCCCGCGCCATTGCGGGCATCGGCATAGTGTTTGCCATGATTTTAGTACTGTTCTCTGGGCGAGCATTTAATCTCGAAGTGATTCGAGGAGCCGCGTATGCCGATATTTCTCGGACCAATCGTTTGGACCGCTCCGTCATCTTTGCGACACGCGGCATTATCTTCGATCGTGCGGGGAGGGAATTGGCATGGAACGATACATCCTCATATACACCAGGCGTTGCATCGGATGAAGTACTCGACACCTCTCAAGCATCTCTTGAGAAGTTTGCAAAGCGTCGCTACACCGGTCTTCCCGGCCTTTCACATATTCTTGGTTTTATACGGTATCCAAAAGCGGATGCAAGCGGTGTATGGTGGCGCGAGGAGTATGCGGGCGTATCAGGTGTTGAACTTGCGTTCAATGATGCCCTCGGCGGTATCAACGGGAGTAGCATGACGGAAACAGATGCACGCGGGAAAATCCAACAGCAAAATATCATCTTGCACCCTGAGAACGGGAGAGATATTACGCTTTCTATAGATGCGCAATTGCAGAGTAAGTTGTATACACTTCTCTCGGCTCACGCGACTCGTCAGGGTTTCCAAAGCGCTGTCGCCGTTATCATGGATGTTGAAACAGGAGAACTTTTAGCGCTCACGAGTTTTCCCGAATACGATAACGTTGCATTTACGGAGGGGGATTCAGCCGCGATAATGGAGGTATCCGCGAGCGAGCGCGCCCCCCTTTTGAACAGAGCGATTGCGGGACTTTACGCACCCGGCTCCATCGTGAAGCCGATTTTTGCGGTTGCGGCGCTTGCGGAGAAGATCATCTCTCCCGAAACACAGATACTTTCAACTGGCGCAATTACGGTTCCAAACCCGTATGATCCTTCAAAGCCATCCGTATTTCGAGACTGGACGGTGCACGGTCTCGTAGACATGCGAACGGCTATCGCTGTTTCGTCCGACGAGTATTTCTACACGATAGGCGGCGGTTATGGCGCACAGAAAGGACTCGGCATTGCGAAGCTTGACGAGTATTCACGCAGATTCGGTTTGGGAGAACCGACCGGAATCGCCATTCTCGGAGAAGAATCCGGAATAATCCCGACACCAGAATGGAAAGAACAAGTATTCGGTCCCGACGACCCGTGGCGGATCGGAAATACGTATCACACTGCTATCGGCCAGTATGGATTTCAGGTGACGCCAATTCAGGCGGTGAGATTTACGTCGGCTATCGCAAATGGCGGTAAGCTTCTCGTTCCACAACTTATTGCCAGCTCGACACCGCAGTACACTGACTTGCAGATTTCGGACGAATATCTCCAAATCGTCCGTGAGGGCATGCGGCTTGCAGTCACCTCGACGAGAAGTGATGCTACGGTTAAATCGCTCAATATGTCTGGCATTCAAATAGCGGCAAAAACGGGTACTGCAGAG
>DPYD01000058.1 GCA_003545515.1 Candidatus Kaiserbacteria bacterium
ATCGAGTTCGTATAATTTCCGCCATCCTTTTTTTCTTTCTCGGCTTTTGCACGGAGACTCTCTTCCGTTTCTCTCTCAATTTCTTTTTCGAGATTCCTTTGTATTTCGCGCCTAATTTTACCGAGCTCTTTCAGGCGATAGAAAATGAATAATTTGCTTACTTTATAGAGTTCCGAAATACTATCTATGTCTGCTTTATTATAGAAGTCCTTGGTAAATTCTTGCTCCGGCAACAAAAGCTCGGCGGCGACCTTATTACAGAAGACCTCCTCGGAGCTTACGTTTCGGGTCGTACTTCTGAAGTCAAGGGAGTTTGAAAGTGCGTCGCTCTTTCGGAAGAAGTGTGCCAATTCATGCACAAAAGAAAAGATTTGTGCTGACAGAGCATCCCGTCTATTGAGAACGATGAACGGACAGTAGTCGTTGGAAACGAAAAGCCCCCTCAGGTCATCTACTTCCAGCCGATGGTATGAGACAGTTTTTCCTACAAAAATGCCTTGTTTTTCAGCTCTCTCGATCAAATAATGCAAAGCATCTTTGCGGCGGGAGAACTCTTTAATGTCGGTGAGGCTGATGTCCAATTTTTCAGTAATAAACTGGGCGAGTTGTTTAGGAGTATTAAGATCTTTCCCGGTTCCCTGTAGTCGGTTTTTCGAATAGCCCTCCGTCTTTAAGAATCTTTCCAGCCATTTTTGGCGCGTAATGACTAGATTGATTAACTTTTTTACTTTCTCGTCATTTTCTTCGTTGACGCCGACACGATAATCCGGTATAGCTTTATTTTTCTGAATAGTCTCGTTCGAAAAAAAGAGGAGTTCGGGTACGTTATACAACTTTGCTAATTTCTCAACATGCGACCACGAGGGCAACGATTCGCCTCTTTCCCATCCGGCGATCAAATCTTTTTCTGATGCTGATATTTTTTTTGATACAGCAGGGGTACTCAAACCCATGTTTTCCCGGGCAATCCGCAAATTGTCCCTATTTATGGACTTAACGAGACTCATACATACCATTGTATAACATTCTTACCTTGCGCATGTATCAGTACGCCGTTTTGAGGAACAGTATAAAACGGCGGGGATGGCTCTCTTGAAAAACTCAATTCGTGAGAGAGAAAGCCGCGTCGCTCCAGTTAACTTCATACAGGACTTCGCAAGTCCCTTTGAATGAACCTTGAGGGCATTCTCCTGCGTCTGCGCTACCGCTTTTTCTGATTGTCGCTTTCATAATGTAGCGATTGCCGAGACTTGTATAGCCACCGCTATAAAATTTTCCGGCGGCCCAATCAGCACTACCTACGCCGTTCGCAACAGGATAAACAGAAGGCACGCCTGACCAAAGCCCGCTCCCAGTGCAATTGAGACAAATCCCTTCAGCACTGACTGATGTTTTGTCGCTCGTAATCTCAAAAAGATCCAATTCGAGTTGCGCATCTACCTAAACATCTGTTTAAGACGGCGATAGACTCTGTCATCGCCGCGCTTGTCAATCAGAGGAACTTTCAGAACATCCTTGTCGACAAAATAGACGATGCGATAATCGCCGGAACGATACCGGCGAAACGGCGCATGGCCTTCAAGAAGTTTCGAGCGCGGAAGGAGCGGATCTGCTGCGAGAGAAAATATCTTCGCGCTTATCTGGCGCCGATACTTCCCGGGTAGCGATTCAAGAAAATCTCTCGCTTCTGGCCAAATATCAATTCTTAGCATGGAGGATCTTGCGTAGGTACGCTTCACTCGCCTTCACTCCGAGTGACTTGCTTCCTCGCATCACCTCCATCGCACGCATACCGAGATAAAAATCCTCGATTGCCTCCATATCCGCGGGCGAAATGACGAACGCGACGCGCCTTCCTCTGCGGTTTATCGCCACGGGCCGCCTCTGCGCGGCGTCAATTAGTTTTCCAAAGCTGTTCTTCGCCTCACTCGCGTCAAATGTTATTGTCTCTATTTTGCTCATGCATCCATAATAGCCCAATTGGCCAATTTGTCAAAACGTATGACCACCGAGCTCAACAAGGCGGCAGAGTCAAAGCACGGCGGGCTCCCTGCAAAAGAACTTAGTAATCCTGGAATCTTACCTGCTCAATCGGCCTCATCGGTACTGTACTCCAATTCGTTACACTCTGGGTACCAGCTACACAACCCATAAGCACATTCGACTCGCTGTATACAGTAATCATGCATCGCGGTTTCTTTTCATTACCATCACGGAGAGGAAAAGCGGCAGCATCAAAAAGCCATGACTTATTATTGGAGTCGTACTGAGCAGCAGAGCTCGGAGGATTACCCGCTAAAGAGTAGCCACTGAAGTCGGTCGCCGCCAGGCGGTTGATGGCAATTTGGGTCGCCTGATCTCTCGATAGTACCGTGCTCTGACCAGAAGATTGCGAGGTAACGCTGCCGTCAGCGTGCACGTCGTATGTGCCTTGAACTATTTCGTCTGATCCGAAAATATATCGCAACAGAGGATTTACTCCGTCGAAAGACAGTGTCGGCAGGTATTTTGGTTGCGGATTTGAGTCGGTTTTGCTTGCATTCGAGAAGAAAATCGTACGAATGATGTCGTTCAAATCAATACCAAGCACTTGCCGAATCGTCATTCCAACTTCTCGACGTCCGACCTCGTGAATATTAGGTACAGAATATACAGAACCCTTCGCCACAATGTACGCTTTATGATTGTAGATGCACCCCGAAGGACAATCCTGACCGGGACCAACCGACAATTCTACGAAGAATGCGCTCCCACCAGAATATGCAATTGGAGTGATGGAGCAGCTAACAACATAATCTGTAGTCAGACCGTAGGATTGATAGTTGATTCCATACTGCGAATAACAAATCCGAGCATCAATGTACGTGTCTGTTCTCCCGACAACCGGAGGCGTGACCGCAGCCACAGTAGTGATGTTAAATGAAGCCGTTTCGGCAGTCGCAATCGGCGTGCTTCCTGTTTCATCATGCGTCAATGTAGCTCGGATTTTGTACGAACCTGATGTCACGAAAGAGCAATACCATGGCTCGAACGGGCATACGGTCCTTCCGCCCCATTGCTTTGTGCCAGCGAGAGTTCCCGACGTGCCGTAAATGTTTTGAACATATTCTCCGCCAGCAGTGTACAAATCGAGAGACACGATGACATGCTTTAATAGATGACTTTCGTTGCTAACTTGCCAATTGATGCTGACAGTATCTCCCTGTTTAAAACTTTGTGCTGACACCGAAACGCTGACGGTCGGTTTGCTGGATGATGACGGCGTACATTTCAACACAGTGCAGCCGTTTTCGGAGATGTAGGAACCGATATATCCTTGCGGACAGCTACCGTCCGTTACCGCAGGGCATAAACTGCCGGATGGCAAAACTGGTGTCGTACCACACTTCGCGGCTATTGCCGCGCGCGTGCGTGGGCCAATGACGCCATAGCCGGTTGACGCAGCATCACCATACGAAATGATAGAATTTTGCGCTTGCCATCGTTGTACTGCTACCTCGGTAAGTGGACCGAAGAACCCCGTCGCAGAATCACTATCCAACAATCCCTGCGCGATGAAAAACTGTTGAAGCGAAATCACGTCGCTTCCGCGACTGCCGCGCGAGAGTGCGCGATACAGATTTGGACACGAGTTGGAAGGTGTAGAAATCGTTGTTGTGTCGGATGTCAGATTACTCAATTGCGCTTGAAGTGCGGTTATTTGACTAATCAACGACTGAATTTGCGCTCGTATCTCATCTACCGTAGCGGCATTCGCGAGCACGGGAACAAGCAAAGCGGAAATAATAAAAGAGGCGAGGAAATATTGCTTTCTCATACCTTTTATTATGCCGCTACCACTCTAACAATACAATACGCTCTTTCGGACAAGAATGTAGCGCGGGAGCGACTTCCTTTTGATAAAGGAATTTGGTGGGATTCAAATACAAAGTGGCGCCTTGCCATACAAGATTATTTAGGGAATGGCGAGATGCAAATCAGTATGTATTTGCCCACCCTCCATGCGCGACCTAAATTTCTTGAGCGAAGCGATTAGAAATTGGAAGTACCCTTGTGGTGCGACCTAAATTTCTTGAGCGAAGCGATTAGAAATTGGAAGTACCCTTGTGGTGCGACCTAAATTTCTTGAGCGAAGCGATTAGAAATTGGAAGTACCCTTGTGGTGCACACAATCATCCCCACCGTTTTGGGAAAAATCATAATAAAACGGCGGGGATGTCTCCCGTAATTACTTCAAACACCCAACGTATCCCGCGTCTTCAACCGAGTACGCTTTTCCTGCTCCGTTGATGTGAAGTGTGTAATACTCCTTTTCATCTTTTTTGACCGAGATATTTCCACATTGAACATTCCATCCGTAGCCGAGTTGATACTGTTTTTGAAATGCGTCGTATTGAGCATTTTTATTCCGCACATCTTGCGTACACTCTATCGCATCGTAGAAAGTACCTTGCGTACAAACTGGACTGGACGAAACGGTCTCTTTTACAGTATCAGTTTTGCTTGCTAAGTTTATTTCATGCCAAGCAATAGATGCATAACCCGCCTCGCCAGAACTTGCGAAGAGAGAAACGGTAGTGCCGTCAGATGAAATGTCCTGAATGCTGTAATTGGGTCCGTGGGCTTGCGAGCAAACAGCGATGTCAAGAATTTTTGTCTCAGTCGCACGCGCCATATCTACGACCCTAAGTTCACATGGTTGACGAGGTGCAACGGGCCCGTACTCGTTAGGACTCTCGTCGGTGGGGCCGATGGCAAGAAAGACAAGCGTATTCCCCTTTACAGCGAAATCTGCTATTCGCCACGGCTCATAAAAATCCTTTAGCGGTACAGCAGAAATTTGACCCGACTTCATATCGCGGCGCGAAATACTGTTGTTTGCACTCATGTAAAACATTGCCCCATTTTCCACTTTGACTTCGGGGACGTAGGGGTATGCCGTATTAGGAACCTGCATGATCTCTTTCTTCGCTCCAGTTTGAGAATCAAACAAAATAACAGAAGCTTCCTTTCGATTGATCCCTTGAACAAGCACTACTCCTGCAAGTGCTTGCGCGGCCGGTTGCGTCGGAGTATTGGTGATGGTATTAGTCGTCCCGTTTTGTGAAGTTGAATTTGAGGCTGGAAGTGTCGGTATTTCGTTTTCAGTAAGAGTTGGCGAAGGCGACTGTTGCATGACGTAATATACCCCGCCTCCGAGGACAATCAGA
>DPYD01000036.1 GCA_003545515.1 Candidatus Kaiserbacteria bacterium
TGTGTCGTTGCCGGAGGTGTCAGAAGGACAGCAATGATTTCACTTTCCGATTTAGACGACGTCGAGATCCGCGATGCGAAGAAAGGGCAGTTCTTCTTAACCGACCCGTACCGCTCTGTTGCCAACAACTCTGCCGTCTATGAGACGAAACCGACAAACGCGGAGTTGATGGACGAATGGGTGGCTCTTATGAAGAGTGGTACGGGCGAGCGCGGCATCTTCAACCGCGGCGGCATTCCCAAGACGATGCCCGCGCGCCGCCTTGCATATCTGCAGAAGAAACACGGCAAAAAGAATGGCGATATCGGGCAGATAGGCACAAATCCATGCATCACCGGCGATACGCTCGTATATGTCGCGGACGGCCGCGGCAACGTACCCATTAAACAATTGGCAGAAGAGGGGAAAGACGTGCCGGTTTTCTGCCTTGATAAACGAGGAAATATTGCCGTACGCACGATGAGAAACCCCCGCCTGACCGGCAGAAATCTCGATATTTACAAAGTAACGCTTGACGATGGTTCCACCATCCGAACCACGGGGAATCACAAGTTTCTCTTGAAGTCGGGAGAATATAAGGAAGTGCAGGAGCTTCAGCATGGCGATAGTTTGCACGTTACTACCAAATATGCCGCCCCGGTCGGGCCGCATCCGTGCAGTACAAAAGATTATTGGTGGGTCAATAACGGTCGGTTCAAATCATCGTATTCCGAGCACCGCGTAATTGCTTCTCACTTTTTCGAGCAAGACATTCCTAAGGGATGGGTTGTGCACCACCGCGATTACGATACGCAAAACAATGCGCCGGAGAATCTGGAAATAATGACCAAAGAAGCACATGATGCATACCACGGCGAACTAATGCGCGGCGATAATAATCCGATGCGACGGGCGCGCATTGAGTGGAGCGAAGAAAAGTGGTCATCGTACCGCTTCAAGCACTCCGAGAATAATAAGGGAGTAGGGAATGCGCGATTTTCGGGCATTACCCATGATGAACTGCGCGAGCATGCGCTCGCTCTCACAAAAGAGATCGGGAGGAGGTTTTCCACTGCGGACTGGGTCGCCTATGCGAGAGAACATACCCTTCCGCAATCATTCAGCAAATGGCGGCAGGACCATTTAGGCGGGATGATAGGATTCGCAAAATGGGCGGCGCTTACTGCGGGGTTTGAGCATGTTGACGAGGACCCGCGGCTGGTCAAGTCGTACAGGAAGTACACGTCCGAAGGGTACGATTGCGAGATTGCGGATGGCGCGCTGGTAATCCATAAGCGCTGTGAAGTATGTAGCAGTACGTTCACAACAAGCATTTCGAGCCGCGAGCACAGTGTGTGCAGTCAATCATGCGGCAACAGGCGTGCGTGGGTGAACCCCGAGAAAAGGGAAGAACGGCTCGCCGGTATCAATGCCGCTCATGACGAATACAGAGTTTCTCTTCGAGAACAACAAGCAAAGATCTACTCCGATCTCCAATTTCGATTGGGTCGAGTACCGATGAAGAAAGAATGGCAGAAAGCATGCAAAGAGGCGGACGTAAGCTCGGAAATCGCGCGCGTGAGCTCGCCGTTCAGAAAATACGCGACACTGCAAGAGCACGCTTCAATGTATAACCACAAAGTCGTATCGGTGAAGCGATGCGGGGTCGCGGATGTATACAACGGCACGGTGGACGAGCTCCATAATTTTTTCGTTGGAGGATTTATCTCATCAACGCGCAACGGAAAAGTAAAAATGGTGTATCTGAATAATCGAAATTGCGGAGAAATTTTGCTGCAATCTCACGAATTCTGCAACTTGTCGGAAGTTATCGCACGACCTCATGACACGGACAAAACACTCCTGCGTAAAATAAAACTTGCGACTCTTCTCGGCACCTATCAGTCGACGCTGACTAAGTTCAATTACATATCGGAACAATGGAAGAAGAATTGCGAGGACGAACGACTTCTCGGCGTATCCATTACCGGGCAGTGGGATTGTCCCGCTGTCAGAAACGGGAAAACACTAAAGAAGATGCGCGCCACTTCCGTAAAAACGAATCAGAAGTACTCAAAACGATTCGGCATTAACCCTTCAATGTCCATTACGTGCGTTAAGCCATCCGGAACGGTGTCGCAGACATTCGATTGTTCTTCCGGAATACATCCGCGTCACTCGCAATACTATATCCGCCGTATTCGCATCTCGGCGACCGATTCTCTTTTCAAGATGGTAAATGATCAGGGAATTCCGCATAACCCGGAGGTCGGACAGACGGCGGGTGAGGCGAACACGTATGTTCTTGAGTTTCCCGTTAAAGCACCCACTGGTTCCGTATTCAAAGATGATGTAACTGCAATTCAACAGCTTGAATATTGGAAAATGGTGAAGATGAATTTCACTGAACACAATCCGTCGGCAACTATTTCGGTCGGCGAAGAAGAATGGGTTGCGGTTGTCGCATGGCTCTATGAGAACTGGGATATTATTGGCGGGCTCTCGTTCCTTCCGAGAAGTGATCATGTGTACCGTCTAGCGCCCTACGAGCCGATAAATAAAAAGCAGTATGACGAACTCACAAAAAAATTCCCGCAGATAGACTATTCGAAGCTTGTTATGTACGAGCGTACGGATGAGACGGAGCAGGCGAAGGAGCTGGCGTGTGCGGGCGGCACCTGCGAAATAATTTAGATGAATATGAGCAGCGAATCGTTTCCAAGCAGATCATCGGAATCGATTGAAAATCCTTTCGGTGAGATCCGTTTGGCTCAAGATAACAAGCGTAGTTTCTCAATTGAAGGAAATTCCGAAGTTATACATTTGGCACCGCAGGAATTCCGCCTCCTCATGATACTTAAGAAAGCGCGAGGCACCCTAGTCGATACGGATAGCATTGAATCTTTCTTTTACGGAGAACAAGAGGGCGATCTCCCGCTCAGTGACGTTGTAAATACCATCGCCAGTCGACTGCGTTTGAAATTACAAGTCGCATCTTCAGGCAGATTTGGTATTTATACACCGGGACCGAAATTGGGGTATCAGTTGACCGACACACAGCGTACCGAATTGAAGAGCACCGTGACCAGACGAGGCAAGCATTTCTAAGCGATGGCAGAAAAAGCGCCCGACGATAGGAAAGGCCGTCGAGCGCTTTT
>DPYD01000030.1:0-370 GCA_003545515.1 Candidatus Kaiserbacteria bacterium
TGCGTTACCTTGGTTTCTGTAACGTGCGCCTTCGATTTCACATCCTTTTCTTTCTTCTTTTGCTCATACTTGAATTTGCCGTAATCGGTTATTTTCGCAACCGGCGGCACAGCGTTTGGTGAAATCTCAATAAGATCAAGCCCGGCCTCTCGCGCTTTCAGTATCGCATCTGCAGTAGGCATGACGCCGATATTTTGTCCTTCTGGACCGATAACGCGCACCTCACGTGCACGAATACCCTCATTCATGCGGACGCGCACTTTTTCCGCCTGCGATGTGTATTTAGTGAATCCCATTAGAGGTAGGAAGCTTACGCTTCCAACGTGACTACGAATAATAATACGAATTTTGTTTTTTGTGAATACGGCAC
>DPYD01000030.1:388-5966 GCA_003545515.1 Candidatus Kaiserbacteria bacterium
GTGAGCGATGAGAGGGAATTCCCCTGTAAATCGGGAGAAGTGAATGTCACTTGCCCGACGGGTGGTGAGAGAACATATATATTCTCAGCTTGGAACAGTATGGAGCTGGTCGAAGTACTGCTCTGCAGTGTCGCAACCTCGCGCCCTCCTATGACAACAGCAACGACAGATGTAGTAGTCGCAATGCTTGTCGATGTTGCCGCATAGAGATCCAGTAGTTCGCGTAAGGTGAGCGCGATACTTTTTGTTGAAGATGCGACATTTTGCTCGGGAATAGAAAAAAGCATTTGCGATGTTGGACTCTGCTGGGTTGAAGGGGGAGTTTGCTGTTGTTGGTATTGAGCAGGTTGTTGTGAAGCGGAAAAAGGTTGTTGTGGCGACGTCCCCAAATTCGCATTGTTGGGATAAGTTATGTTTCCCTGATTTGCGATCGAATTACACGGCACCACAAGGCCATCGGGAAGTACGCAATTTTGTACGGTTGGTTGAGTAAGTTGCGGGTTTAACCATTCACGAAGTTTATCGGACCAGCTTGTGGTTGGAGTGGAGGCAACCTGTTGAATTGAATTGGGATCGAATTTCGTTCCACTGCAAGATTGCGATACTCCCTGCACGGCACACTTTGCCGCCTCCCCAGTTCCCGTTCCGGCGAGAGCCATGTGCGGGCGATCACCTCCTTTATAAGGGAAACAAATTCCAAACTGCGGATTTTGAGAAGCAAAATTCCATATCTGCTCGAAGTCTCCGTTAGATGGATATACATCCATCGCGAGACCTCTCTGGTGATTGGAACCCGGTGCACCGCCAGCGCATTGATTAGCGCTTTTCCCATCTCCCTTTGGGGAGCTACCGGGCGTGCCGTCTCTGTATGCCGATGTAATAACTATGCCTCCATACCTGCTCGTATATTCTTTTAGGAAGCGAGCAGCGCACGTTGCAAAAGTGGAATTGAGGCGATCTATATTTTCATCACTCCCCGGAGGAGCACATATTGAACCGCCGACGGACTGCCTCGGGAGACTTTTCAGGTACTCTTTTGCTGCACCGCTTTCAGGAGTGACATTCGACAGTTGATAATCTTGCGGGCACACATAAGAGCCAGCGGGATACCCTGCGGCGATATCTTCCGAGGTCGCGATGTGTGGATTACTGCAGGGAATGCCGAGGGCCGCGTCTGTTTTGATTGATATGAATAGGACTCCAATTGTGAGTAGTGAGCAAAAAATCACAAAAACCGCGACCGCCACATCTCGCGAAGTTCTCTGCATACAAAAAGTATACAAGCATTGTGATATGTCGGAAGCTGAATACTGGGTATTACTGGCGAGCGTTGTGCGCCCCGCGGTATCGAAAGAGCCGATTTACTGGCGACATAGGGCGAGTGAAATGAAAATGTACTCATTTGCATTTCCGAGCCCAGCCCTGCCCACCAAAGGGGGCATGGAGCTAGAAACCGGTGTTTGCACCGGTTTACACTGTCATTGTCGGCGCCTCTTTTCGGCGGTACTATGCATCCATGATTGAGATAGTTCGACTCGATGGTGCCGAGCAGAGAACATTAGATGAAATTAATAAGCTTCTCTCTGCATTGTCGGAGAACATATCATCCTGCACGCCTGACCTCCTCCAACGCATTGTTGGAAATCCCACCGTAGAAATATGGGTCGCAAAACATGAAGGGCATATAGTCGGCATAGGGGAGCTCGCGCTTGTTCTAAAGCTCGAGGGCATTTCTGCATACATAGAGGATGTTGTGGTTGCAATACCAGAGCGTGGCAAAGGTATAGGAACACTCATCATGAAAAAATTGATTGAGCGTGCTCGTGTGCACGGTGCGCAAGAGATTCATCTCACGAGTCGGCCTGATCGCGTCGCGGCGAATAAGCTCTATAAGACACTTGGTTTCGAAGTGCGCGCCACCAATGCATATTGTCTGAAACTATAAATCCATGCGTCGCACCCTCATCATATTGACAGCTCTCGCGTGTCTCGCACTTGTGTATAGTGTTGCATGGTATATGCAAGACGCTACTACGCCTGCTAAGACGAATGGCGAGAATGAGGTGCAAGAGGAAAAGCGTATGTCAGTTGCGACCGCAATTGTAAGCGAAGAGACAGCGGAGTATGTTATTGACGCACAATATCCAACGTTTGATAACCCCGCGATAAACAATGCGATAGAAAAATTCATCAATAATGCCATAGCGCAGTTCAAGGTGGAGACCTCTGAAGCTCCACCACTTACGTCGGAGACGCGCTATGAGTTCACGAGCATCTTCAACGGCGTATATATCGGCGAAGATATTATGAGCGCACGCCTCATCGTTTCCATCTACATGGGCGGCGCGCACCCAGTGTCGTTCGTGTATGGTTTGAACTTTGATCGTGCGACGGGAAGAGAATTGACGCAGGAAGACGCACTTCGCATGCTCGATATGTCGCTGGAACAAGTGTCCGCCGAAGCGATTTCAGAGCTCAACGCGCAATTTGATGAGGGAGTTTTCTTCGTAGAAGGC
Source organism: Candidatus Kaiserbacteria bacterium (assembly GCA_003545515.1). Taxonomy (GTDB): domain Bacteria; phylum Patescibacteriota; class Minisyncoccia; order Phycocordibacterales; family UBA2100; genus UBA10103. The sequence goes on from DPYD01000030.1 coordinate 2,905, forward strand.
GCGGTAGCGAAGCCCGAGAACTACAGCACGTTTGCGATAGACGAGGGCTCGGTCACTTTCATATTCCAGCCGTACCAGGTCGCGCCCTATGCGGCAGGTCTCCAGGAAGTAAGTTTTAAGAGGAGGTAAAACAGTCGTTATTCGGAAGCAGATCGAGCATCACGGCACATTCACTATGCGTCGGATATTCTGGACCGCGCTCTGGGTCGTCTAGTAATAAAACTGGGAATGGGAGGAGTTCCAAGCTCATTTCGGCACAAATGCCAGATCAAATAAGCGACGAACAGTATGAGCTGAAGCAAGAGCGCCAGCCCGGCCGCCTTCCAAAAGTGTCCGGTTGTTATCCAAAAGAAAACATTCGTTATAACGAATGCAATCGCCCTCCATTCTAGGGAAACGAGGAAGGATCGGACAACTCTATTCCGCATTAGCGTCATTGTACCTGTTTGAACAGAGTTTCTTCCAGTGGGATGTGTATATCGAAACGCAAAAACACTCCATCGTTGGAGTGTTTGCGCCTTTGCCTTTTCGCGGCGGCTTGCCACGAGCGAGTTTCGCCAAAGCGAAACGAGTCGAGTGGAGGTGCGGGGAATTGAACCCCGGTCCAGAGAAAAGTGTGTGAGTGTGTCTACGTTGCGTAGAACATCTGATTTTGTTTAAGAACGCTGCATAAGAGATGCACAGAAACACAGCGCCCCGATTCCGAAGTCTTAGACATTGAATGGACGTTCAGTGTCAGTGCTTGAGATTTTTACGCCCTACTGACCTTGATCAAGCATCGGGTCAGCGGACGGCGCTTAGGCAACGAATGCGTAAGCGGGCTGCAAATCTGCCATCTGTATAGGTGACAAAATTGCCCGTGCTACTTTGTTCGCACTTGAAGTGTTTGAACGGTTTGAGAGAGTCGTTCAATCTCGCAACGCGCAAACACACACCGATTTCTCTGTCGAAGCCAGTCACCCCCTCGTAGCGCGCTTCGCGTGCTGAAAGTTCGAAATTCTAAACTCGAAATCCGAAACAAATCCCAATATCCAAAATCAAAACTCAAAACGCGCTGGGAGCGAATGACTGGTTCAATATTTTGTTTTCAATGTGCGTTCTATCCGTCTTTTCTCCTCGCGCGCTCGAATGGTTTGACGTTTATCCTCTTTTTTCTTACCACGCGCTACTGCGACGGAAAGTTTCAACTTTCTTCCGCTATTGTACACACGAATTGGCACAATTGTCAAGCCCTTTTCCCCCTCTGCCGAAGCAATACGGGCTATTTCTTTTTTTGAGAGTAGTAGTCGTCGTGTTCTTTCGGGATTGTATGACTTTGGTGCATTTGCAATCTGCCACGCAGGAATAGATGCACCAACAAGATATGCCTCGCCGCCACGCGCGACGACACGTGAGCCCTTTAAGGAACCCTGGCCTGCGCGGAGCGATTTAACCTCAATGCCGAGCAATTCCAAACCCGCCTCCATCTCCTCAAGAATGGAATAGTCGAATCCGACACGTGCGTTCTCTATAAGCGACATTCTCTAACTATACTCTATGTATATCGGACGTCAGTGCTCACAATCATCTCGCAAGAGATAGGGTGTCAATGCGGTGAGGCAGGACGATGGAGTGCCGATGAGGTACTCAAAACCGTCGAGCGTACTTATGTAAAGCGGGTGATCGAAATCTGCGAGGAATTGTATTTGTAACTCGCTCGAAGTCGCGGCCCACAGCGCTTGCCATTCTGGAAGTGAATGTGTGTCGCGCAGCATCCCAGGTGCCGTGATATGTGACAATGTCCACCCTTCAAACCATGGCGCTTCGTTCGAACTTGTAAGTATTGTCGAGTCCGGCGGAACAAGCGTACCAATCTCTTCAATGTGTTCAATACTTTCGGGCGGCAAGAGCGGGACATTAGAGCGGATTTCAGTTAAGAAGTTGCCTGCGAAAAGGCCGAGTGAGATGCAGAGCACTCCCATATAGAGCCATGTACGTAAGGAAAATTCTCGATTTTGCATGTACTCCAGCATGTGATTGATCGCTGCTGCGGCAAGGATGAGAAGTGCAATGTCGGAAAAAAGAAAGACTCGTTCATAGAAAGGCAGGATAAGGAGAGGATAGGTCAACGTTACGATGCAGAAAGCTATGACGCTTCGCGGGAGTGTAATCTCGCGCAGCTTCAAGTTGACCGCCGCTAGTATTAGCAGGGAAGGAAGCACAAGCCAGAGAAATTGCTGCCAATCGATGAAGAGTGCAACTGGGCGGGCACCGGAAGCAACAGAGTGTATGCTCGAGAATGCGACAAGGGAGAGCACAACACCCGTGATGCCGATATGCATCAAAGTTTCCAAGCGGCGACCTTGTATAAAAAGCACAATAAAAAGTATCAATATATATATAATTGCCGTCGTCTTGTGGCTTAGCGCGATGAGGGCATCGAAAGCAATGAGCGGCAAGAGCCATCTGCGCTCTATCGCTATGAACGCACCGAGGAGGAGACACAATGCCCACGCGTTCTTCCAAAACATGTACCAGTACGCTTCGTATTGGATCGGCGATAGTGCGATAAGAAGGGCTGCGATAAACGCACCGCGCTTTCCCAAGGTCGGCACAAGAAGGACATATACAAGTAGTGGGATGGCGACAAAAAAAGCGACATAACTGCCGTAGAGGATCACATCGGGCGAGAGGTGCACAAAGCGTAATACGTCGAGAAGCATACGAGGCACGAGCGCATCGTCGCCAAGCCCCGGCACAGGCGCGTTGGGAAAGGAGATAAATGGTTCAAGCAGATAGCGGCGGTAAAAACCCGTGTCATAGCCGAATGGATGCGGGCCATACATCCTGAAGACGCGGAGATGCGTGAAGAGCGATACGTTTGTCAAAATGACGGCCGCCAACACATGCCCATACTGTTCACAGAAAGAGATAAAGCGCTGCATGGATAGGGAGCAGTGTACCGCGATTCCATTATCCCCACCCCTGGTTTTACAAATGGAGAGTGCTATCCAAAGATCTGCTACACTTCCGTTCATGAAGCGACGTAATATAGGATTTACGAGGAAGCATGTAAAACTAGG
>DPYD01000007.1 GCA_003545515.1 Candidatus Kaiserbacteria bacterium
TTAAGCAGGGATTCTGTTCTTGCTGACGAAAGAGCAAGGAGGGCAAAATGCCCGGGGCATCAAACAGGCACACGCGCTAAAAAAGGCGACGCATAGCGTCCCAAAAATTAAAAGCAAGTGCCCTCGTTAGACCCTAAAACAATCGCAGAACATCGGGCCGTTCTTACGAATGGGTGCAGATTTAAAAAATCCGCATCGACTCGTGGGAGCGGCCTTTTGCTTTGTTTGGGTTGCTCGAAAGCATGTATTTTCCGGGGCACTGTCTCCGCCTGCTGGCGGAGCGCTCATGCGCGACTCGTCAGTCTGCGCAAGATTCCAAAACCCTCGTGCCCTTCGTTTACTGACTGCTAGTGGAGTGAAATTGGCTGGATACCAATTTCATGCGATCTTAAGAGACATGATGTTTTTTGCGTAGCTCTTGAATGGCCGCTTCGTCTTCCTCAGAACGGCGATCTTTTCCCGCCTCTCCCAATTTCTTCAATTTAGCGTCCTGGAATTTCGAAAACTCACTTGCTCGTTTTTTCAGATAGTCTTCGGCATTCTTTTTCGGGTCGTCCAACACTTCTTCAAGGAGCGCATGGAGTATCCACCCAATGCGTGGTCCGGGTTTCTCACCCATTTCAATGAGGTCTGCGCCGTCTATGCCCAACATAGAGACGGAGACGGGATCGCGCATCGCCTCGTCTACCATGGACATGTACTTACGTAGGCGGAATGGTTGCTCCTTAGGTCGCCCCGTACCGATACGGTCGCAAATGCGCAGATTTAAGAGCTCTTTGATATTCTCTTGTCCAACTTTCGCGATTACACGCCGAACGGCCGAAAGCGTCACTAGGTCGGGATCTGCAAAGAACATGTGTGTGCGGACGAGCGATACCACTTTCTCTGTAGTGTCGGTCGGGAATCGAAGGTCTGCGAGGATCCTTTTTGCTGTTCGGGCGCCGACGACGTCGTGCCCATGGAACGTCCAGTCGCGCTTTTCATCAGACCAGCGACGGGTCGCAGGTTTTCCGATATCGTGAAGAAGTGCGGCAAGCCGCACATCCAGAGGCCAGTTTTTGTCAGCCGCGTGTTGAAGTGAGCGCAATAAGTGTTCGAATACGTCGAACGAGTGCGCCTGATTTTGATCACAGCCCATCCCCTCTTCGAGTTCGGGTATTATGTATTTGAGAATTCCGAGTTTTTGGGCTACATAAAGCGCTTGCATAGGGCGTTGGCTCTCCAGAATACGGATGAATTCGTCACGTACGCGCTCACGCGATATTTTTCCAAGGAGTGTGGCATCTGTTGCGATCGCGGTCGCTGTCTCCGTCTCTATCACAAAATCCAATTCGGCCGAGAGCCGAACGGCGCGGAGCATCCGCAGTGCGTCTTCCTTGAAGCGTTCGTTCGGATTCCCTACCGCGACAATGCGATGTTGTGCGAGATCCTCTTGCCCGCCGTGTGTATCGATAAGTTCTCCCGTGCTCGGTTCGTACGCCATCGCGTTGACAGTGAAATCACGTCGGTCGAGGTCATCCTCCAATTTGGAGCTGAACTTTACCTCATCGGGATGACGAGCATTGGAGTACTTTCCCTCGATACGGTACGGAGTTACCTCGATGACTTTGAGCTTAGGATCTTCCGAATTGGTAACGACGCCCACGGTACCGAACTTGTTCTCATAGAAGGTTTCTTCAAAGAGAGCTTGTATTTTTTCCGGTGTCGCATTAGTTGTTATATCCCAATCTTTCGGTTCCTTCACCAGTAATAGATCGCGTACGCATCCCCCAATAAGGTACGCTTCAAACTCAGCCTTAGCGAGAGTATCATGGACAAACAAAACTTCTTTTGGAACGAGCAATCTTTCATTCATAGTCGTATTGTATCTCGCTCTTTCTGAGTGTGCGAATTATCTCAGATCCATTTATCCCAAAAGGCCGAGTGTAATGTGCACATTGTATTTGAGCGACGTCCCACGTATCATTGGTACATTGCTCCCGTGGTGAAACGGATATCACGGCGGTCTTCGGAACCGTTGTTCTAGGTTCGAATCCTGGCGGGAGCACTTGCAAAGCACACGAAGCATAGGGATTTCCCTATTTCGGTTTTTTTGTGGTGCGGATACGGGGAATCGAACCCCGATCTCTACCTTGGCAAGGTAGCGTTCTACCACTAAACCATATCCGCAATTTGTACGCGGGGATTATACAGCAATGGTGTATGTGTGGCTAACTTTCCTCCTCAACTCTTTATATGTTCGTCGGTGTTCCTTAAGAATCTTTTGATAGGGGCGGCGGCGTAATCATCGTTTTCTGTACTGACGACGGAGGAAAGATGGGCTTTGTTTTCGACTCGCGTTCGTTCAGGAGATTGAGGGTGCCTTCAATATAAGACTTTGTTTGCGGATGTTCTCTGTAAATTCCCGCGAGTCCCGCTAATGCAACTAATATCGCCGCAATCGGTGCCCAGAGAGCGAACCTGCAAGATTCTGCGAAGTACCAGAATCCCAGGAGGAGGATGAGTGGCGTCAATAATGTCGCAGTTCTCTGACCTACTGAGTATGACCATGATGTTGGAAATTGAGCAAGAACAGCGATGACCACAATAATCGCGTATATGGCAAGTAAGACGATCCATAGACGTGTCATATTGCCTGTTGCGCATAATTCAACCACTTTGTTTTGAAGGCTTCCGATACTCAGGAGGGTTGGCCCTCCTACTACGCCTTCGTCTCCAGATACAACAGCAGACCCACCTTCTTCTATAATCTCTGCTGTCGTCTCAGTCGCTCCAATGTCCCCTTCTGCAGTGTCAACGGCACTATTTGAGACTGGCAAGGTTTCAGCTGTTGCAGACGGAATACTTGTTGGAACTGTAGTCCTAACTGACACAGAACTCTCGGCGGGACCGGTCGTTCCGGAGACAATCATGGACACGGTAGACATACATACGGGTTGCCCGCTTCCCTGAGCAGATATGAGTGTTACGGAAAGAGGGAGTCCTTCGGAGACGGGTGTTGTTGGAACATCAACGTGTACACGCAGAGCACCCACTGCATCGCTTTGTCGGGTCATGAGGTAAAATGGAACAGATGTTTCTCCTACAGAACCCGCCAGTGCCACATACGAATTGTTTGAGACCGTAAAAGCGAACGAATGCAGGGCCCCATCGTAAACATAAGGGGTAAAGTTATAAACCGACAAAGGGGTGCATGTATTATCTCCGATCGGTAACAATTGTTGTGTCCGGACCGAGATTATATCTGCCGATGCTCCTACCGGAAACGCGGAAAAGGCAATACCAAACATCACTGAAATCAACGTAACTGCCACGATACGGGATGCTGTTGGATTCTTTACATCTCCTCTCATGCCGACACGCTAGTACATTTCGAATCTTTCAGTCAAGCAAAAAATGTGTTGCAGTATTGACAATCCCGTCTGCACGTTTTCTAAAGGACATTATGGACGCGCTGAGTTACTCAATATTATTTATCCGTCCTGCAACAAGTAATCTCGCTAAATATGCTGAATATTCCTTTTTCGAGCCATATTTCTTTTATTACGTACATGTGGAAAACTCTGTGGACATGTGGATAAAGGACAGGATTTATGTCGCATAAGAGCAGATGGGGCACGAAATATGGCTAATACCATAAGCGGTGTCCAAAAGGTACCTATGTTCTTGGCTTGTAGATGTGGAAGAAGTAGCGATTATCTTTAGGCAGGTCCACGTTTCGTAGCAACACAATTCCGAGGTTTTCACGTGAAATGCCTCATATTTGATATTCACGCGGACGTGGGAACAGTTCAATGGAGAATGGTTTATAATCTTATTGTGTCACAAGATACTCATCGAAAAAAGGTTGGGAGAATGGGGGAAGACATAGCGTGTAAATTCTTGGAACAGAAGGGATTTCAGATCTTAGATCGAAACTATAGAAAGCCGTGGGGAGAGATTGACATTATTGCTGAAAAATCCGATCAAATACGATTTGTCGAGGTGAAAACCGTTTCACGTGAAGCATATCAAGGCATTTCACGTGAAATAGATTATAGGCCGGAAGAAATGGTCAATGCTAAGAAATTGAAGAAGTTAACAAGGACCGCGGCTCTGTATATGGAGACTACTCGTGACGAACGCGAATATCAGATTGACGTAATTGGCATAATTATAAATGAACACACAAGGACGGCACATTGCCGCTTATTTGAACAAGCGCTGGAGGACAATTTATAAAAGACAGTGTCCCATCAGCGAATGTCCGATAGGATGTCCTTTAGACCACATGTGCTAGAATTCGTCTTGTTTCGGGGCGTAGTATACCGGTAGTACACTTGCTTTGGGAGCAAGAAGACCGAGTCCGATTCTCGGCGCCCCGACAAGACAAAGATAGTTGCGAATGATTAGGGAAGCTCATCGAGCAATAATTGTATAAGCGCAGGAGCTTCTCGGGAATTGAAATCATCAGCCAGCGATTCGATGTTTCCGCTTTGGAATTCTGAGAGACTGAAGCCAGATTGTATTTTTATATCCCTATCAATATAACTAAGCGTAAGTGCTCGGAGGTCTCGCTCAGCCGTTGTCGCGCCTTCGCTTGTCGTTGATATCATGCCGACAAGTCGACTCCAGGCATTTATGACGGCCCCTCCTGACGAACCTCCTTGTGCTCCTGCAGCTCCTCCTATCGATATGAGGTCTATGGTTCCTTTGTTGAATGTGAGAAATTCTCTGACGAACGTGATTGAGGAGATGGGGTAGAGACTATGATAAGCAGTATCCCCAGAGAGAAACTCAGCTGGATAACTTGCCGCAAGCATAGGATCATCAATAAAACCAATTCCTTCACGTACATCGGTGGAGAGAGCAGGGAACGAAGCGGGGGTTGAAGAGTCGTCAGTCGTATTCGCGATGTGAAGAAGCGCATAATCGTGTTCCCCAGTACCGATGGAATGTTTTTCTGAGATGTCTTTCGCATGTTCTTCTACCCACACGGGTGGGATATAGAGCACCTCGGCCTCCCAGAGGTCACGGGCCGGAGCACCCTGGCGGATGACACATTTCAAGTTTACTCGTGCGCTTTGTGATAGAAGAACATACTGCGCGACATGGGCATTCGTAAGGATGATTCCGCGTGAATCAATGATTACGCCACTTGCTGTTATCGAGTGTATACCAATCGCGTTGGTGGTACAGAAAATGTTTACCAAGGCAGCACGTGCATTCTCATTTACTATTTCGAATGAAGTTGGCGGGAAAGGATACGGATTTTGAATGCGAGTAATCGTGTTATCCACAACACCACTCTCTACCGTGATGGAGGGGGATTGTGTCACGGCGATGCTTGTTTCTACTGTATTTAGTGTCTTAGATGGGAGAACAGCGAGGTTTGGAGTATCTGGCAGCACTTGATTTGCGAAGGGGGTAGACGTCGCTGTTTCTTGAGTTGCTTGAGGCAGTGCAATTTCCTGAACTGTACTGGTTGAGGCTAGTGTATTTTTTACAGGAGGATTTAGTGTCGGAGTAGGTCCTGTACTCTCCAAGAAAAGTAAAGCGCCTAAAATTATGCCAATGGCACTGATGTACACGAGAAGAGTTTTTATAAAAGGATGCATGGGCAATTTAACGAATATACGGTGTTGCACATTATTATTCAAGCTCTATTATCTGATTACCTCTACATATTTCCGTGGAGATGGTATCCAGTGTATCCTATTGTTCTCGGGTGTTTTCTTTAGATAACATTACGAAGTGTGAAGCGGATGTAGTTTAATGGTAGAACTGCTGCCTTCCAAGCAGTGGGTCCGGGTTCGATTCCCGGCGTCCGCACAAAAACACAAGAACACGCCTGTTTGGCGTGTTCTTGTATACACGAAGCGTGAAAGTTATTTCACTGCATCCTTCAGAGTTTTCGAAGCGCGAAACTTCGGAACCCTCATTGCTTTTATCTCAATCGCGGCGCCCGTGCGCGGGTTGCGACCCATGCGGCCGGCGCGGGTCTTCGCCTCGAAAATACCCAAGCCCGCTACTGACACCTCTTCACCTCTCTGGAGGCACTCAGTTATCTTTCCAATAACCGCTTCAACGGCACGCTCCGCGTCCGCCTTTGTGCTCCCAATCGTAGCTGCAACCTTTTCAACCAAATCCATTTTATTTGCCATATATTCTGCACGCTAAAATACTAATATCATCTAACGTTTGACTCTCGACCCATACTAAGACCATTTTGAGCCGTATTTTCAGGGTGTCAATCCCGCGCTTTCTTATGGCAGTATATGGACAGCTTGTCAAAAATTGCGTGCGTCTCCCTAACTCCTCAGTCTTTGCTCGAGTGCCATCAAAAGACAAGATTGTTCCAGCGAGGGGATTCAACTTGAACATTCTCGCAGGTAATCAAACACCACTCCTATAGGACAAGAGGGAGTGGAATTTGTCTCCGGAGTATCGCTATCTGGCGTATTCTATGACCCTTGTTTCCCGTATAACGGACACTTTTATTTCTCCTGGATATTGGAGTTCTTTTTCGACGTTGTCCGCTATGTTGCGGGCAAGCTTGTGCGCTTCCATGTCCGATATCTCCTCTGGTTTTATAATGACGCGTACTTCGCGACCTGCGGCGATTGCGTAGCTCTTTTCAACACCGGGCTCTCTATTCGCGATTGCCTCCAACTCCTCCAGGCGTTTAACGTAGTTCTCGATAGAGTCGCGTCGTGCGCCCGGACGACCGCCTGAAATTGCGTCCGCGACCTGCACTATCATACTCTCCGGTGTTTCGTATGGGTATTCTTCGTGATGTGCTTGCATTGCCTTGATAACCTGCTCGTCTACGTTGAACTTTTGGAGAATGCGGCGGCCTATCTCGACATGTGTTCCCGGTACTTCGTGATCCACGGCCTTTCCGATGTCGTGAAAAAGGGCACCTGCACGCGCAACTGCCGGATCCGCGCCAAGTTCCTCCGCAAGCATACCGGCAAGATGAGCGACCTCGACCGAGTGATCAAGGACATTCTGCCCGTAGCTTGTGCGGAAGAAGAGACGTCCCAGTATCATGAGAAGCTTCGGATCAACATTTTGGACGCGTGCTTCGTAGGCAGCTTCAGTACCTTTCTTTTTGACAATTGTGTTTATCTCAGTTTCGGCTTTCAATACGGCCTCTTCTATCTTCGCAGGTTGGATGCGTCCATCGAGAATAAGATTCTCGAGTGCGATACGTGCGATCTGGCGACGCATAGGGTCGTAGGATGAGAGTGTGATAGTACCCGGCGTATCGTCAACAATGACATCAACACCCGTGGCGCGTTCAAAAGCGCGTATATTGCGCCCTTCCTTCCCGATGATCTTTCCTTTTATTTCGTCACTTGGAAGAGAGATAGTCGTTGCCAGCACATCGGAAACGACGGAATTTCCAAGGCGATGGACGGCAGTAGTAAGGATTTCCTTCGCCCGTTGTTCCAGACGCTCATTTCCCGCGATTTCAAGCTTCCGCATCCTCCCCTCTATGTCGTTCTCGTACTGTTTTTCTATAGATGCGATCAATTCTTTCTTAGCTTCGTCACTGGATAGACCGGCTACTTTTTCTAATTTATCCTGCTGTGTTCGAATGAGCTCCTCTGATTTTTGTTTTGCTGTTTCTATTTCCTCCTGTTTTCTTGAGAGCGATTCGGCCTCGGAGTCGAGGTTGACTTGGCGTTTATCCAGAAGTTCCTCCTTACGAACCAGACGTTCCTCGGTAGTTTTCAGTTCACGCTCTCGCCCCTTATATTCTCCCAGAAGTTTCTCACCCTTTTCAGTTGCTTTTTGCACGGCTTCCTCAATTATGTGCTTCGACTTTTCTTCGGCGTCCATCCGCATCTGACGTATCTCGAGTTCCATCGAGCCGCGTTTACCCAAACTTATTATCCATCGGAGGAAATAGCCAAAGGCAACACCGAAAAGCCCCGCAAGAGCGAGTAAGATGAATACGATTTTTAATGACATACGCGTGGGATCCCACGCGCGAGGTTATGTACGCGGAAACACGGATTTCTTATCCAGTTCTTGCGTAAGGAAGATGCTCGCGTTCGTAACTCTCTGCGCAGTGGAATACAATTTCATAAATACTAAGTTGGTGTATGGATACTATATCACCGGAGTAGCAAAAAGTGAATAGCGAGTAGAAAGTAGCGAAATTTGGCCCCAGGATCCTCATACGTCCACTGACTACTGACTATTTTCTACTAACTATGTCAATACCTTATCCACAATGCCGTATTTTACGCACTCTTCGGCAGTCATAAAGAAGTCACGGTCCACATCCTTCTCGATTTTATCGATCTTTTGCCCCGTATTTTTTGCAAGAACCTTATTAAGGCGCTCGCGGAGTTTCAGAATCTGCTTTGCGGTTATTTCGATGTCTGCCGCGCGCCCTTCGGCGCCGCCGTGCGGCTGATGGATCATAACCTCAGCGTTGGGGAGCGCATACCGCTTGCCCTTTTGTCCGCTCGAGAGGAGAACGGCCGCCATGGAAGCAGCCATACCGACACACACCGTCGAGACATTCGGCTGTATATGATTCATTGTGTCGAGAATTGCAAACCCGGCAGAAACATGCCCGCCGGGGGAGTTAATGTAGAACGAGATATCTTTTTTCGGGTCTTCAGAGGCAAGAAAGAGAAGCTGTGCCACGACGAGGTTTGCCGCGTCGCTGTCAATCGGGCCGCCCAAGAAAATGATGCGCTCTTTGAGGAGGCGAGAGTAAATATCATACGCTCGTTCGCCCATGGAGGTCTTTTCCACCACCATCGGTACGAGCATTTGGGATCTAGGAGTGTTAACCCCGTTGGAAATAGAATGCAAACTGTTAAAACCGAACACCTGAATGTTTCTCGCAGTCATAAATGCTTATTATTAGCTTAGCACCCGATATCACGCATTAGCAATTTCTAACGGGGTTCATATGTCGGCAGTGTAACAGATTTTGTTGGAAAGCGACAGAATATGTATCTGAGGTTATGCAGTCGCTTAATC
>DPYD01000078.1 GCA_003545515.1 Candidatus Kaiserbacteria bacterium
ATGTCATCCGAGATAGTTTTGGAGGGAGTCACATATTTGCCTTCACGCGATGCCGCGTTGCAGAGTGGCTATGCGCAGGATTATATCGGTCAATTGTCGCGTAAGGGCCTCGTAGACGCACGACGCATCGGCGGCCTTTGGTATGTCTCAATTGATTCTCTAAATCAATATAAAGAAAATAAAGAGCAACAAAAAGTAGATCCTCCTCGCGGAACTATCTCCCAGGACCCGGACACCTTGGTACTGCTCGACGGTAAGGAATTCGCCTCGTCTTCTCGGATCGCGAAATTAACGGGTTATAGCCAAGATTATGTTGGGCAATTAGCACGTTCAGGCAAAATCCTTTCGAAGCAGGTCGGAAATCGTTGGTATGTTGAGCGCGCTGGGATATTGGACCACAAGAAAGAGAAAGATGCTCTTCTAGCGGCGGTACAATCAGGATCGGTCGGCTTCTCGCATCCGGCAGAGAAAGGGGAGATGGCCTTAACACCACAAGAACACGCCATCTCTCAGACTCATTTCACTTACACTGCAGGGGAAAGAATTGATTCCATTCCGGCAATGACCTTGCGAAATGAGATCCATGACCTCTCCAAAAAATCTGCTCAGGATGTTCATGCAATTCCAATACAGGTTGTACATGGCGAAAAAAGCCACGATATTTCTGATTTTGAGCAAGTCAGGCGGGTTGATCCTAATTTGAGAAGGAACCAGACATCCGAAAAAAGGATTTCTTTGAGCGCCGTTTTCATGGTAGTTGGAGTCATTTTAGTCGGTACATATTTGGGATTTTACCCGTACTTCGATCGACTCAATCCCTATGCGTTTGATATAGAGGTCGTACACTCTCAGTCCAACGCCGTTTCTTTGGCCGATTACTCTGGGTCCAGCATAGGTGGGCGATTTTGGACTACCACAGATAGGATTGGCGCTATACTTGAAAATATATTGGTTTCCGAGATGACATACACACGTATCCCGTAGAGTTTTTCCATAAGACTTTCTTGAGATGAGGTCTCTCAAGTGATGGAATCTTACCCTAAGATACGAATATCGGATGGGCGAGTTTGTCTCTTACTGGCGACATAGGGCGAGTGAAATGAAAATGTACTCATTTGCATTTCCGAGCCCAGCCCTGCCCACCGAAGGGGACAGGGAGCCAGAAACCGGTGTTTAACGGTTTACGAGCGATGTAGAGCGAAAGACCCGAAAGCGAGCTTTCGTATTTGGAGCGAGGAACTCGAAACCAATAACCTGTCTGCGTCTACCTGTTTGCACGGCAGACAGGTGCATTGCACAGTATATACAGAGAACCGTTCTCTGTGTTTTCTCTGTGTTCACAGGCAGGCCTTTGAGGATAGGACGGGCGACCTGTTTTATCCACATGCTCGTTGATTCGTAGTCAGCAAATTATCCGGAATCTCTAGTAGAATATAGATAAATCGTATACACGAACTCCCTCATCTAATGATTATGAATGATGAAATTACTATTGATGGAATTACATATGTTTCCACGGGTGACGCCTCTATTCACTTAAGGCTTTCTCGCGATTATATTGCGCGTCTTTGTCGCGAGGGGAGAGTTCGCGGTCGTAGAATCGGCAAAAACTGGTATGTAGAGAGGAATTCATTTCAAATGTTCATTGTTGAGCAAGAATACCATCGGAAGCGACGTGCAGAATTACTTGCTCATGACCGCGTACATGAGTATAAAAACTACGCGAGTAAAAGTAAGGTGGTTACGCCTCCGGATCCCATACAAGGATCTTCTCATGAGATGTTGCGAAGTCACGAGAAGATATCTTCCTCCGTCGCACAGGGTGCGTTTGATGTACATGAAGCTCTGGCGCGCGCAATCGTTCGAAAATTACCAGCGTCATCGGGTGAGGTTCTCCGAGCAACCGCTGGCCTTGCTTCACAGCTATCTACACATACAAGCGCCTCGTTGCATACACTCTCGCCTTTAAGGGAGATTGCACATAAGTTGATAGCGCTCGCGTTTGCGCTCATGCTCATGATCGGCACGTATGCGTTCGTGGCTCCGGAGGCCATGCATCGTGCGTCGAACGCTTTGCAAAACGCGTACGTATCTCTCAAGGATGGAAATGTGTATACGTTTGCCGCACATACTGGCACGCAACTCGCGGTTGTTGTAGAAAGTCCCGGTACAGCTCTTGCCTCCACAGTGCAGTTCGTGGAACAATGTATACGCTTTCTCAGCAATATGGTCAGTTCATATATTTATACCTCCAGTTCTCCCAATACCGCAGAGCACAAGGGATTTTTCGGTGACGAAGCACGCCGTAGTTCGGTTGTTATAGTAATAACTCCGCAATCAGTATCCGGTTCGACTGAAAACTGGACCCCATAACACACGGGGAAGCAGTCGGCAATATTACGAGGATGTTTCGTAGAAATAAGGCATTCGACGTCTAATTTTTGTTATTGGGGCTGTTTCAAGGGGACGGCAGGATGGTGATGTCACGGATGGGCGAGCAACAATCTCCTTAATCTCGTTGAGACGAGACGATGCTCATTCTAGCCAATCTCGGATAGACGAGATTACTCTAAAATAAGATCGAGTGCAGATCTTCATCAAAGATGATTCGATAAGTCTATTAATTTTTTGAATGCCATATCATCAGTGTCATAAAATACATCCTCGATCATCCGACAGTCGCTACATTCGGAGGCCCTTTATAGCCCTGGCACCTATTCCGGTCTTTACGCAAGCGGTATTTTGAGTTTTCATTGGCCGTTTTCCGACTTCTGGCCGCCCGCCGTTCACGATGGTTGCAGTTTTAGACATGCAGACCGCAGGTACTTTATATATCAAATCTTATCCACAGACTTTTCGACTTGTAATAAAAGAGTTATTCAAAACCTCTGATAGGATTCTAGGTAAGACGTTTTATCTAGGAAATTTCTAGTCGAAACGGTAAGGCCTCATGCAACAAGACGAAATTATTTTTGAGGGCAAGCGATATATCGTGGTCGATGCGGCCGCGAAGGAATCCGGACGCACACGCGAATATCTCATGACGCAATGTCGTCTCGGGAAACTAGAAGGGCGTCGCATCGGCAGAGTGTGGTACATAGACCATGCTTCTTTGATCGCATTCGTCGATGACCAACAACGAGCACTGGAGCGGCACTATCAGAAATTATCCGAAGAACGTGCAGAAGAATATAGCGCACATCAATTAATATCAGCGATTGAGCATACTCCGGAAAAAGATCAGACAGAAATTTCTCCAGCGGCGTCCGAACCCCTTGTCCGTGAAAACGTGTCTGTTGTGCCGCCGCGCCACATAATGTCTTTTTTCAGCGCAGAGGGCGCGGCGCTCATTATCTTGCTGATGTTTATTTCTTCCGCAGGTTTGTTGTCGTGGTATGCGCGTAGTGGTGACGAATTTACTGTGTTTGGCGGCACTCCGATTTTGGAAAAATTGTCCGGGATATTTTCGTTCTCGCGTAATGACCCTTCGCCGCCGGGAACACCTCCTCACCAAGAAGGATTTGCACAGCAGACCATCAATAACAATGAGTACAACACGACAAATGTTTACGACACGAGCACGACAAACAATAATAACTACAATTCATATCTGACAACTACAAAAGTTGAAGGAATCAACGAAGGAGTGTTGAGCGCTCGCATCAAAGCACTGGACGATACGCTTACGGAGCGTATGTACTCGCTTGTATCAGCGAATACCACCAACATAACGCAGGTGTACCAAACTCTCGGCGCTGTCGCCCGCGGAGACAACTTTAACGACATCAAGGTCACTGACTCTGCGTGGACAGAAGGTTCGATCACAGACGCAACTATCTCGGGGGGGACGATTAC
Source organism: Candidatus Kaiserbacteria bacterium (assembly GCA_003545515.1). Taxonomy (GTDB): domain Bacteria; phylum Patescibacteriota; class Minisyncoccia; order Phycocordibacterales; family UBA2100; genus UBA10103. Next base: position 3,856 of record DPYD01000078.1, read on the forward strand.
CGGTGCGACATCTATCTCTGCCGGCTCATTAACGCTGTCAAATCCTCTCGGGGTATCTTCTGGAGG
>DPYD01000065.1 GCA_003545515.1 Candidatus Kaiserbacteria bacterium
TGTAGACTAGTCGCATGATCTCGAAGGAAATTCGTACAAGGTACGAGAAACTGAAAGGTACGATACATCACCATCGCCGGCTCTACCATGTATACGACAGGGAGGAGATATCCGCCGAAGCTCTGGACTCCCTAAAGCATGAGCTTGCGGAAATAGAAGGGCGGTATCCGGGACTCATTACGCCGGACTCTCCCTCTCAACGCGTTGCGGGGAAGCCCCTGCCGGGATTCAAGAAAGTGCGTCACACGGTACCGCAATGGTCGTTTAATGACGCATTTACGCCCGACGAGGTGCGTGCATTTGATGCGCGACTCAAGCGATTTTTAATCGGTGTGGGTGTGGCGCAAANNTTGTTGTTGAGGGGGAAGTGTGGATGGGCTCGAAGGCTTTGGAGGAGCTAAATCGTGCGCGTAAAAAGACGGGAGAGTCGCCGTTTGCAAATCCGCGTAATGCCGCCGCCGGAAGCATTCGTCAGTTAGATCCGCGTATAGCGGCTTCCCGTAAGCTCGATGTTTTTATTTACGATATAGCATACACGTCCGAGGCATTCCCTGCGACTCAGGAAGAAGAGCTTGATTACATGCAAAAACTTGGATTTAAAGTAAATCCGCATCATGCACTTGCGCCTACGATAGAGGAAGCAATACGCTTTTGGGAGAAATGGAAGGAACGAGGGGGGTCTCGAGACTATTGGGTAGACGGCGTTGTTATCAAAGTAAACGAGCGCACACTTGAGGAGAAATTGGGCTATACGGGTAAGGCGCCTCGCTTTGCGATTGCTTTCAAATTTCCTGCCGAACAAGCGACGACTGTTGTTGAAGATATCGTTCTTCAGGTTGGACGCACTGGAGTACTCACACCCGTCGCCCACCTAAAACCAGTATTGGTTGCAGGATCGGTTGTTTCGCGCGCGACTCTTCACAACGAGGATGAGATAAAACGACTTGACGTGCGCATTGGCGACACTGTTGTTCTCCAAAAAGCGGGCGATGTTATCCCAGACATCGTGGAAGTTGTGAAATCAATGCGCACGGGACGCGAAAAATCCCACAAATGGCCGACTCGTGTCGCGGCATGTGGGGAAGATGACAGAATAGAGCGCATTCCCGGAGCTGCCGCATGGCGGTGTGTCAATCCAGATTCTCCCGCACGAAGGCGCCGTGCGTTTGAGTATTTCGTTTCCAAGAAAGCTCTCTGTATCGATGGTATGGGTGGGAAAATAGCTTCACATCTCCTAGATAAGGGTCTCGTGCAGTCGTTTGATGACGTCTTCACCTTAACCGAGGGTGACTTTTTGACACTCCCTGGATTTGCGGAAGTGTCCGCAAAGAAAGCCGTGGAAGCAATTCGTGCCGCGGCACATTCGGGCGGTGGAGGAGTCTCGCTCGCGCGCCTTATTACAGGACTTTCCATCCCCCACGTCGGTGAGGAAACGGCGCGCGATTTGGCAGATGCCTTCCAAACTATTGAGAAACTGCGTAGCGCGACCCGCGAGGAATTTCTTACGATTCCTGGCGTAGGGGAAATAGTGGCGGACTCCGTCTTTCAGTGGCTTTCTAACAAGAGTAATACTCGAATGTTGGATCGCCTCCTGAAATACATTACGATAGCGAAACCAGAGAGGAGAACTCGGACTTTACCGCTCGCGGGTAAAATATTTGTTTTTACAGGCACACTTAAAAGTATGTCGCGTGAGGATGCGGGGAAGAGGGTGCGTACTCTCGGTGGAAAGGTGTCGGGCTCCGTTTCGAAACAAACTTCCTTTGTTGTAACAGGGGAGCAAGTTGGTTCGAAATATGGAAAAGCAAAAAAGCTGGATGTTGTCGTGCTGGCGGAATCAGAATTTCTTCGTATGATAGGGCAATGAGTAGCAAAGAGATAATTGATGTCCACGCATTGGCCAAGCTCGCGCGACTTGAGGTGTCGGAAGAAGAATTAACGAGGTTGGAACGAGAAATCCCTGATATTCTCGCGTTCGTGCAAGTGATACAGAAGGCGGCGACCGACATCTCTCCTCCGAACCCCGCACATCGGAATATTATGCGTGCGGATGATAATCCACATGAAAGTGGCGTGTATACGGAAAGACTGTTGTCGGCGGCGCCGGCATGCGAAGGAAATCGCGTGGTTGTGAAGCAAGTCATCAGCAGACAAAATCCGAAATCCGAAATCCGAAATCCGAAGAAATCTTAAATCTTCAAAATGGAGACAAAACAGAAAAACACCGAGAGGAGATTCGACCTTGAAGAGAGAAGTCTTTCGTTTGCAAAGAATGTCCGCGCATTCGTCAAGGACTTGCCGCGTTCGATTGCAAATATTGAAGATACAAAACAGCTCGTGCGGTCGTCCGGCTCTATCGGAGCGAACTATATTGAGGCGAACGAGTCGGTAGGTAAAAAAGATTTCCTCTTCAGGATACGGATTGCACGAAAAGAGGCGAAAGAAAGCAAGTACTGGCTACGGCTTATTGAGGCTCATACTGCCAGCATTGAAAAACAGCGAGCAGCGCTTGAACAGGAAGCAACCGAACTCATGTTGATTTTGAGTTCTATTATGAGGAAGTATGTTTAAATTTTCTCCCCCTTCTAATTTTCCGCGTTTTTTCGTATTTCGTATTTCGTATTTCGTGCTTCATACTCATTGACTATGAATCTTTCAACATTAACTATTACAGAGGCGCGTCGCGCGTTAGACGCAAGAGAGTATTCCGCTCTTGAATTGACCGATGCATACCTTACGGCCATTGAAAAAAAAGATCCGGAGATACATGCGTATTTAGAGGTATGGGAAAAAACCGCGCGTGACGAAGCAAAAGCGGCCGATAAAAGAATATCGAATGATACATCAATGTCCCTGACCGGCATTCCGCTTGCCATCAAGGACAACATTCTTATAGAGGGTCGTGTCGCAAGCTCTGCATCAAAAAT
>DPYD01000081.1 GCA_003545515.1 Candidatus Kaiserbacteria bacterium
TTTTCTTTTTTGGCACCCGGAGAGGGGAAGCTGTGTCGTTGCCCAAGTAAGACCAAGCAAAGCAACAAACCAGAAGCCCCTCTCCGGAGGGGTTTTTTCATGTGGGGCATGAAAAAACGGTCGGAGCCACAGAAGTGGCGAGACGTGCCCGGAGGCGCCCAAGCGGAGCGCCAGGGCGACCGGAGGGTTTCTGTTTGTAGCCCGCGATGTGTGCCCGAATTAGCTTCCAGTTTCTAGCTGCTAGCTTCTAGGAAAATCCTATAAAACGAACACAAATCGCAGGCCGCAATCCCGCGAATCCTGCTATGCGACTTCAGAGCTCGCACACGTTCTTTCATATCAACCTTATTAGGGAGAGATCACGATAATGATCTGTACCATTCTGGTCATACCGCCCGACAGCACTTGGTGCGCCGAGGAACGGATTTCAATCGTCTCCAGGCTCGAGAGGATGGACGTCCGAGTCATCGTCGACGATGGTGTTGAAAATATCTCTTTGGAGGGTGTCCACCGAATTTTAGTTATTCTACCGAACAACAACTGGAATCGGATCCGACAACTCACAGGATGCACACGAAAGTTGAACATCCAAGTGAGCCACGCCAGTCTCACTTCCCTGGAGGCACGCCTTCGGGAAGATCTTTGCCCTCCTTAAGACAGCAATGAGCAAGGACGGCGGCTATGAATAGCCTGCCGTCCTTTCTATATTATTCGGATTATTTGCCTCACTTTGCACGCCACCTCTCGACAGCGACCAAGAGCGGAGTAGCGAGGAATATTGACGAGTATGTACCGGCTATGATTCCCACGAGAAGCGTGAGTGAGAAATCGCGCGTCGAAGCTGGGCCAAGAAGAAAAAGTGCGGTCAAAGCCATCGCCGTCGTCAGTGATGTATTTACGGAACGCACGAGAGTCTGGTTCAAACTGCGGCCTGCGACCTCGGTAAAATCTTCTCTACGACCACGCTCCTGATTAATGCGAAGATTCTCACGCACTCGGTCAAATACGACGATGGTGTCGTGTACAGAATAGCCAAGCACCGTAAGAACGGCTGTTATAAAAAGCGTATCCACTTGGGCTCCAGTAAAAAATCCAAGAACTGCATAAAATCCGACCGGTATGAGAACATCGTGGCCAAGAGTTACAAGCGCTATTAATCCATATATCCAAGAAGAAACAGGTTCCGAGACTTTCCGGAACGCAAATGCGATGAAAAACAATATCGCGATCAAAACAAGCGCAAGTGCGATAACGGCCTTGTTGCGAAGCTCTTCTCCCACCACCGGACCGACTTCAGTAAGTTGATTGATTACTGCCGGTGACTCTCCGCCAACAGAGAGTGTATCTGCAAGGTTTCCACGCTGTTCGCTCGTAAGATTAGCCGCTCGAAGTATGTAATCGTTCTCATTCGCTTCGCGCAGTGAGTAACCGGAAAAGCCGGCCGTATCGAGATACTGTGATAGCGTCTCCGGCGCAGGACGGCCATTTTCATACGTTGCCTGTATGAGAGCACCTCCGGTGAAATCGGTCCCAAGATGAAGTCCGAATACTGCGACAGACAAAAGAGCCGCGAATACTATCGCTCCAGTTATTGCAAAAAATGTGTTCCGGTATCTAACAATAATCATACCTAATTTCTGATGCCGCTCCCAAAAAAGAAGTGCAAGATACCGGACTTCGCATCAACGCCGAGCGCCAAAAGGAGCGTACGCGATATGGTAATAGATGAAAGCATAGACACCAAAACACCCAGTCCAAATACAAGTGCAAATCCTTTAATGAGCGACGTGCCGAACCAAAAAAGAATGATCGCCGTAATCATAGAAGAAATGTTGGAGTCCCGTATGGAAAGCCATGCGCGCGCGAAACCGTCTCGTATAGAATCGGCAGTGTCTTTGCCACCTCGCAACTCCTCTTTCATGCGTTCAAATATAAGAACGTTCGCATCCACTGCCATGCCGACAGAAAGAATGAATGCCGCGATACCGGCGGCAGTAAGTGTCACGGGAATCCACTGGAACAGAGCTAGAATGACGACAATGTAGAATGAGAGCGCAAGGAATGCGACAATACCAGGCAAACGATACCAAAAGATCATGAAAAGGACGACCGCCAAAATACCCCAGAGGGTAGCGGTTATGCCGCGTTCCACTGCTTCCGCTCCTAACGTTCCAGAAACCGTTTGTGTACCAATAAGTTCGATCGGCACTGGAAGCGCTCCATAATTCAGATTGCGCGCCAACTCTTTTGCCTCATTGGCATCAAAACCACCAGAGATAACCGCGGTACCGCCAGGGATCGCTTCGCGAATGACGGGAATCGATATTGGAACACCGTCCAGAAAGATGCCGAAATATTTCCCGACATTGTTCCTTGTAAGCTCCGCGAAGATATCTGCTCCCTCTGAATTAAAATTAAGTGCAACCACTGGGTCATTCGGTCGTGCGCCAAGTGATTGATCGAATTGTAGCTGAGCGCTGGCGAGATGCTTTCCTGTTATGGCGGCCATCTCAAATACTTCATTCACATTATCAATCGAAATACCCGTCGCAGGAATTGGCTGGTCGGAGCGTAGCATGCGAAATTCCAGAACAGGTGTCTGTCCGATGAGTTCTATCGCCTTTTGCGTATCTGTAATACCCGGAAGCTCAACAATGAGACGCTCTTGTGGATCACCTGCGAACGTACCTCCGTGCTGGGTTTGTACGATGGGCTCCGAAACACCAAATAAATTTACACGGCGTTCGATGGTGTCGCGAAGAGCAGCCATGGATTCG
>DPYD01000042.1 GCA_003545515.1 Candidatus Kaiserbacteria bacterium
GACGTGTCCTCAAGCATGCCGCCACCTTCTAAAATATCAATTCCTGCGGTACTAAACCGCTCGTACATCTCTTCAAGCAAGAGCACATTGTCTTCTATCGTCGGGAACTCACGAAGTATCTCGTCGTACGTGACATATCCACGCTCGCGACCAAGAGTGATCAGAGCTTCTACCTTCGTGTCCTGTTTGCCACGCCCGCCTTTTGCCCGCTTACCACGCGTCACAGGACGGAGTTTTTTAATCTTCTTCTTTTTTGTAGATTTTTTGACACGAGCAGATTTGTTCTTCTTTTTTAAAGCGGACTTTTTGTTCTTTACGGCATGTTTAATCCTCTTCACTGTTTTCCGTGAAGTCTTTTTTCTTGTTTTTTTCTTGTTTTTTTTAACCATGAGCCAACATAACGCCGCAAAAGCTCCCTCCTCCTTTCTTGGGAGAGCCAAGGGTAGAATTAAAAAAGCTTCACTTTCCCACCTATTTTCACCGCGAAAGGATGCAGAGAAGCGAAGTCGCTTACTTTACACTGGCTCGTGGAGTTGTGCAATACGCGCTGTCAACAGCTTACACACAGACATATACACAGCTACATCCTCCTCGTTCCCCGTCACCTCGGCATTCTTAAGAGCGGCCGTAGCTTCTCTTAGATCCGCTGAAAGCCGCTCATGTGAAATAACATGGAGAAGAGCTTCGACTTCCCGCTTGAGTGTCGTGTTTTTGCCATACATGCTCTCCGCCCGAAAACGCAGAGACTCTTTCTCATCTTCAGAAAGTGTTCCGAGAACGCTGAACGCCTCAACTCCGAGCGCTTCAGACAAATCCTTCGCAAACTTATTTATGTTCACGATTGGTTTCTCGAGCGACTGTTGCCAAAGAAAGATAGCGTATGCCTGCTTTGCTCGTCCATGGTCCATCGGTTTTCGAGCGAAAGAAGATCGTTCTTTGCGGGAATCTCCTGTATTTATCGAAGCACCCGTAGCTGAGGCCTCCCGCGCAACGGGAACTTTCGCAAGCGCTTCGGCGACGGCGCTTTCGGAAACACTCAGACGTCTTGCAATTTCTCGCAGATAGCTCTCCCGCGCGATAGGGCTCGAAACATCCGACAGGAAAGGTAAGACGACTGATTCCACCGAACGTCTAAATTGATCTGTACTCTTCGCATGTTTCTCTAGTACATCGAGAAGAAATGTGATTATGTCTTTTGCTTCACGAATGGAATCTCTCCAAGAATTCGCACCTTTCTTTTGTATGAGATCCGCAGGATCAAGACCGTCGGAAGCTTCCGCAACCTTGACGTTTAGACCAGCATGTAGAGCCGTGCGTGCGGCGCGTGCCGCGGCCTTGAGTCCAGCTTCGTCCGGATCGAGTGCGATAACGAGATTATCTGCAATGCGTCGAATAAGTGCGGCGTGTTCGGGGGTAAACGCTGTGCCGGATGCCGCGACTGTATTCGTCCAACCGGCCTGATTTGAAGCCAATAAATCCATTTGTCCTTCCACCAGGATAGCGCAATTATGCTTACGCATCGCCTGCTTTGCCCTGTCGAATCCATGGAGAACCCGTGATTTCCGGAACAGCAGAGTTTCTGGGCTATTCAAATATTTAGGAGCGTCGGGATGTGCCTCCGAACCAAAAATACGTCCGGAAAATCCGACGATGCGCCCTGCACTGTCGGCAATCGGAAACATAATGCGATTGCGGAACTTATCGATAAGACCTTTATCTCCCTTACCCAGTGGAGAAAGTTTTGCAACTCCTGCGTCCACTATTTCTTTGTCCGTAAATGTTCTCTCGCGCAAATATTCCGAGCATTCGCTCCAAGCGCTTCCCGCAAGTCCGAGACGGAATGTTCGTATGGTCTCATTATTTATACCACGTTCTTTCAAATATTTCTCTACCGGCTCATTCAAGCGCGACGTATAAAAAATTGCCGCCGTCTCTAAAAGCTCAAAGAGCCGAGTACTCTCATCCTTCTTTTCTCTTCCACCCGCTCCGGGGTGCTCGTACACTATTTCTACACCGGCTTTCTCTGCAAGTATCTTGAGCGCGCCCTTGAAATCCAATCCTTCTATCTGTTCCACGAAAGTAAAAATATCGCCGCCAGCATCGCACCCAAAACAGTGGTACGTACCCCGATCCGGAGAGACAAAGAACGATGGCGTGCGTTCAGCGTGGAACGGGCATCTCGCGCGAAAGTTTGCGCCGTTCCTCTCGAGCTTTACGTACTGACTTACCACGTCAACGATGGAAAGCTTATCTTTGATTTTCTGGACGGTATATGACATTCCTACATTATGCACTCTCGCGTAAACCAATGCATTACGACACCGCAGGGAATTAACCCTACGGGTCGGGAATGCCCTCTGCGCGCCTGCCTGCGCCGACCTGTCTGCGTGCACCGCACAGGAAGAGGATTCGGCAGGCAGGCAAACGCGAGTGCTTATTGGTTTCGAGCTCCTCGTTCCAAATACGAAAACAAGCTTTCGGGACTCTCGATCTACGTCGCTCGTAAAAAACGTCGCCCTTGGAAACGATGTGGGCAGATGTGCAAACGAGGATTATTCCCTGTTCTTCTCTTCTGTGGGTGCCGTGGCCGCAAATTCTCGCTCCATTTCTTTTATCATTTCATGCTTCTTGCTTCCGGGGAATCCGGTACCGGCTGGTATCAAGCGACCAATGATTACATTCTCTTTTAAGCCGACAAGACGATCCACTGCTCCGGAAACCGCCGCTTCCGCGAGTTTTCTCGGCGTATTCTGGAAAGAGATGGAGGACAGGAATGAAGCGCGCGTCAGCGATACTTCCGTGATACCAAGAAGGAGCTGTTTTGCCTTCGCCGATTCACCTGACGCTTCTTTTTGTGTCGCATTGATGCGGTCATATTCAAAGTCGGAGATTATTTCACCGGCAGAAACACCCGTATCACCCGAATATGTAACGGAGACGCGGCTGAACATTTGTTTAACAATTATTTCCAGGTGTTTGCGCGCCGTGGTAACACCTTGAAGCTCGTAGATACGCGTTATCTCGTCGATAATATACTCCTGAGAGCGTTCTTTTCCTGCGAGCAAGAAAAGTTCTTCAAGATTCGCCGAACCGTCTGTTAGGAAATCACCTTTTTCCACATGAGTGCCTTCCTTTACGAGAATAGCACGCAAAGGACTCACACTATATTCTGTTTCGCGTTTTACCGCCTTTGCAGTCTTCCCTTCCGAAATAACGTCGGGCAACACCCGGATTATAGTTTCCGTACCTTCCTTCACTACCTCTGAAATGGTTCCTGAAACGCGCGACAGCGTCGCCGGTGCCTTGGGAGTACGACTTTCAAACACCTCTTCGACTCGAGGAAGACCCATGGTGATGTCGCCGCCGACGGTCGCGACACCTCCCGAGTGAAAGGTGCGCATAGTGAGTTGAGTACCTGGCTCACCGATGGCCTGCGCCGCGATAACGCCTATGGCTTCTCCTATGTCAACCATCTCCCCGGTTGTTAGGTCCACGCCATAACACTGCTGACATACGCCACGCGCAACCTTGCATGTCATGGGAGAGCGCACCATAACCTCCTTCACGTCGGAACTTTCTATCGCATTCGCAGAATCGTGCGTAAGTAGCGTCCCACGCTTTAATGCTTCGGATGACAGATGCGTACTCTCGGCGAGAACCCGACCCACGATACGTTCAGAAAAACTACCACCGATGTTCTCCTTACCGGGTCGTTGTATAAGAACTCCTTCCTTGGTACCGCAATCTTCTTCTAAAATAACGACGTCGTGCGCTACGTCAAAAAGACGACGCGTGAGATACCCTGCGCGCGCGGTGTTCAACGCGGTATCTGCCAGACCTTTTCGCGCGCCGTGCGTTGAGATGAAATACTCTACCGGCGTCAGTCCTTCTTTAAGAGACGAGGTGATGGGAAATTCGATTATTTCTCCGCGCGGGTTTGTGATGAGACCTTTCATACCTGCCATTTGGTGAAGTTGAACGACACTGCCACGCGCACCTGAGGAAATCATGTCATGCACGGGACCGTACATGTCGAGGGACTCAACTACATGCTTCCGCAGATCATTAGAGAGTTTGCTCCATATTTCAATAGTCATACGCCGACGTTCGGCCTCCGTTAAGAGTCCATTCGCGAAATTCTCTTCCTCTTTCGCGGCAGATGCTCGACCGGCGCGTATAAGCTCTTCCTTTATCTTCGGCGTCACGACGTCGGAGAGTGACCATGTTATACCAGCGTGTGTCGCGTAACGAAATCCGAACGCCTTTATCTTATCGAGTATTTTCGGGATACCATCCAGTTTGTAGTGTGAGACAAGCTCATGAACCAAATCACCCATGCGCTTGTTCGTCACCTCTTCATTTACGAACGGAAAATCTGACGGCAGAACAGAGTTAAAAAGGAGACGACCGACGGTGGTCTCGAATACTTTACCTTTGAAAGCATCGTATTTCTTACTATCACCTGGAAGTATCCTTATTTTTGCACGCAAATCAACTGCGTCGAAATCATGTGCTGTTATTGCCGCGTTCGTGGAAGGAAACGCATCACCCTCACCCTTGACGCCATCTATCGCCCTCGTCATCCAGTAACAACCGAGAACGATGTCGAGAAGCTTCGAGGCTACAACAACGTCACCGCTACCGGGCTTCAAGATATTCTTGTTTGCCGACATAATGCGTGCCGCCTCAAGCTGGGCCGCTTCCGAGAGCGGTACATGAACAGCCATTGCGTCGCCGTCGAAGTCGGCATTGTATGCAGGACACACAAGCGGATGCACTTGAATGGCGTTACCTTCAATAAGAACCGGGCGAAATGCCTGAATGGACTGACGGTGAAGTGTCGGCGCGCGGTTTAAGAGTACATACTTGTTCTGTATCGCTTCTTCAAGGATAGGCCATACTTCCGGCGCTTCGTCTTCTATGAGACGTCCGGCTCCGCGAATATTGTATGCGAGTTCGCGTGCCAAAAGTCCCTGAATGACAAACGGACGGAAAAGTTCCAAGACCATGTGTTTTGGGAGACCGCACTCGTCGAGCGCCAGATCTGGACCAACAACGATGACTGATCGGCCGGAATAATCCACGCGTTTACCAAGAAGGTTTTGNNTCCACCGCTTCCTGCAAAATACGCTTTTCGTTCCGCAAAATAACTTCTGGCGCATTAATCGCCTGAAGTCGCTTAAGTCTGTTGTTGCGATTAATGACGCGTCGATAAAGGTCATTTAAATCCGAAGACGCATGACGTCCGCCTTCAAGAGCCACCATGGGACGAAGAGCGGGTGGAACGACTGGAAGCCGTATAAGAAACATCCACTCGGGCCGCACACCTGCGCGCTGGAGTGATTCTGCAAGCGCAAGACGTTTCCGGAGCTTGTCGCGAGACGCCGCGCCCGCTTTTTCATACTCTTCTTTCAAATGTTTGATGAATGCGTCGACATCGATGCGCTTCAAAATATTATATAGAGCTTCCGCGCCTATGGCCGCACGGAACATGGCGCCGTATTTTACAGCATAGAGGTGGTACGCCGCTTCGTCGAGTACTACTCCTTCCTGAATAGAATCTATCTCGCGTTTCGCTTTTTGCGCCTTCTCTTTAAGTTCGGTTTTTACTTCCGCATTCGCCGCCGATTTGGTTTTTTGCTGGAGCTCTTGTTCAAGCTCCTTCAAGAGCCGTATGCGCTCCTCTTCTTGCACTGATGTTACGATGTGTCCCGCAAAATACACGACCTTCTCAACTTCCGCGGCGGAAAGACCGAGCAGTAAGGCGATGCGTGAAGGTATGCCGCGCAAGAACCATATGTGCGAAACCGGAGTCGCGAGGTCTATATGTCCCATTCGTTCGCGCCGAACGACCGCGCGTGTAATCTCAACGCCGCACTTCTCACAAATGATGCCGCGAAAGCGGATACCGCGATACTTGCCGCAGTAACATTCATAGTCTTTTTCAGGGCCAAAAACGCGCTCGTCGAAAAGACCGTTCTTCTCCGGTCGTTGCGTACGATAATTTATGGTTTCGGGTTTCGTTATCTCGCCCCAGCTCCAATCTAAAACACGATCGGGACTTGCGAGTCGCATTGCGACCGCCTCAAAATCTTGTGGGATGGTGTCTTTCTTTTTCATAATTGATTTTTCTTAATTTTTGACCTCTCACCTTGAGCCGCCCCCAATAAACTCAATGTCGATTCCCAATCCGCGCAAGTGACGAACAAGCACGTTGAATGTCGCCGGTGTGTATGACTCCTCGATACGCCTACCGGAAACAATGGCATCGAATGCCGCGCTTCTTCCCAGTATGTCGTCTGACTTGATAGTGAGTATCTCACGCAAGCTGTGTGCCGCGCCGTAACCTAAAAATGCCCACACTTCCATTTCTCCGACGCGCTGGCCTCCGTTCTGCGCTTTACCGCCCAAGGGTTGTTGAGTAGTCAAGGAATATGGCCCGATGGAGCGCATATGTATTTTGTCCTCCACCATGTGATGTAGCTTTAGCATGTACATCATTCCGACCGAAACTGGCTGAGCGAATGCCTCTCCTGTTCGACCGTCGAAAAGAATACGTTTTCCCGTCTCGGCAACACCCGCCGCTTTAAGCTCTCCGCGTATCTCTTCTTCGGTGGCGCTGGAAAATGAGGGGACAACTGCCTGGTATCCAAGCATCTCTGCCGCAAGTCCCAAGTGTAGTTCAAGTATCTGTCCAAGGTTCATACGCGACGGCACGCCAAGCGGGGTCAAAATAATATCAACCGGATCCCCATTGTCATCAAAAGGCATATCCTCTTCAGGAAGAACGCGGGAGATAACGCCTTTGTTACCGTGTCGGCCGGCGAGCTTGTCACCGACAGAGATCGTGCGCAATTGCGCAACCTCTACATGCACGCGGGCGATGACGCCGCTTTCAAGCTGATCGCCGTTCTCACGAGAGAATATCTTGATGCCGACAACACGTCCGCGTTTCCCACCCTCCATCCGGAGTGAAGTGTCCTTCACGTCTTTCGCTTTCTCTCCAAAAATCGCATGAAGAAGACGCTCCTCCGGGGTCAATTGCGTTTCTCCTTTCGGCGTCACTTTTCCGACTAGAATGTCTCCTGAACGCACTTCTGCACCAATGCGGATCACTCCGTCTTCGTCTAAATTTCGAAGCTTAAACTCACTGACGTTCGGAATGTCGTGCGTCGTTACCTCGGATCCTAGTTTCGTGTCACGCACTACACAAACAAACTCCTCCATATGAATGGAAGAGAATCGTGCATCTTTTGCAAGACGTTCGGAGATTACAATGGCATCCTCGAAATTCGCACCGAACCACGGTAGGAACGCGACACGAACATTCTGCCCTATCGCAAGCTGTCCGCCGACCGACGTGGAAGCGTCAGCCAGGACTGAACCTTTCTTTACGTGCTCGCCTGGAGATACAGCCGGACGCTGATGGAAGGTCGTGAATCCATTCGTGCGCGAGAAATTCACGAGTATATATTCTTTTGTCTTTCCACTCTGACCTTTGACCACCACCTTTTGCGCATCAGCATAGGTAACGTCACCCGCCTCTTCCGCTAAAACGAGGCGACCAGAATCTCGAGCGGCCGCTGATTCAACGCCGGTTGCGACAAGGGGCGCCTCCGGAGTAACCAGAGGTACTGCTTGCTTCTGCATGTTTGAACCCATCAAGGCACGGTTCGCGTCATCATTCTCAACAAAAGGAATGAGGGAGGTCGCCACTGAAAATGGTTGATTCGTAGCAACCTCCATGAAATCTACGTCTTCACGCTTTACAAGCATTGGCTTACCCTCTTTGCGCACTTCGACAAAATCTTCGGAAATACGACCCTTGTCATCACGGGATACCGCGGCGTGCCCGATAGCGAATTTCTCCTCTTCAAGAGCATTCAAGTACTCAATTTTATCCTTGATAACGCCCTTTTCCACTTTCGCGTATGGCGCCTCCATGATTCCGAATTCGTTCGGTCGTGCGTAGAGTGACATGTGCAAAACAAGGCCGATATTCTTCCCTTCCGGTGTGTGAATGGGGCACACGCGACCGTAGTGAGAGGAGTGTACATCACGCACTTCAAGACCCGCTCGTTCGGATGTCAATCCTCCGCGACCCAGTGTTGAAAGCGTACGCAGGTGCTCTATTTCATCCAAAATATTGTACTGTTGCATGAGCTGAGACAGTTGGTCTGTTGTAAAAAATTCGCGGACAGCGGCTTGAAACGGGCGGGGATTGATAAACTGAACAGGCAATGTCGTCTCTGCATCTACCATTGCCATTCTGTCTTGGATGTTACGCTTCATGCGTGAAAGTCCAACGCGCATTCTCTGCTCCAAAAGCTCCCCTACAAATCGAACACGCCGGAAACCGAGATGATCTATGTCATCCGGCCCCGCAGAGGGATCCGTATTAAGTTCCGCAATGTGCGTCACAATGCGAACAATATCCTCGAGAGAAAGTGTCGCCCGTGCAAGGTCTTTTTCACTTGTGGGAAGGCCGAAGCGCCTGTTGAAATGAAACCTTCCGACACGAGAGAAGTCATAACGTTCAGCTGATAAAATCGCCTGCACGTGGGTACGGGCACTTTCCGGAGTAGCAATATCGCCGTCTCGAAGCCGCCTGTATATCTCGACATGCGCTTCCTGGGACGTTTTTGCATTATCATGTTCAAGCGTCGTTACGATCGCGTCATGTGCTGGACCCTTGAACTGTCCGAGTATCTCTTTATCGGTCGCAAGACCCAAGACACGCAAAAGCGATGTAACAGGAAAACGGCGCTTGCGATCTATTTTCACATATATGCCGCCATCCGGGTCGGATTCTATTTCTATCCACACACCGCGCGCAGGAATAATCTTCGCCGCAAAATAACCCTTGCCCTTATAAGGAACTGCCTCAAAAAACACTCCGTATGAACGCGCAAGTTGTGGCACAATTATGCGTTCGACTCCGTTTATAATGAACGTGCCGTGCGGGGTCATCCACGGAAAATCCGCCAGAAATATTTCCTGCTCCTTTTCAGTACCAGTAGTTTTGTTCTTTAATCTTACCACCATCGAAAGAGGGGCCTCATATGTGCGCATCATCTTCTTAGCGTAGTGTTCGTCCCAACGCAAATCACTGAACGTGAATTTGACAAGTTTCAGCTCGAATTTCTTTCCGGAATGATCACTTATGGGAGAAAATTCCTTAAAAACACGTTCAGCACCGCCTTTCACAAATTCTTGAAAGGAAGCGAGCTGGCTCTCAACCAGGTTCGGGAGTTTTACTAACGGCTCTCGGAATTTCCCGAAATATTTTTGCGGCCGCGTGTGTGTTTTTGCCATTGATGCAACAAGATAACTGTACGGTCCGCCCTCTGGTGGATCGTAGACACTGCACTTATTAAGTTTTTTGTATCAAAAGCACTTTTAAAGATGCTTAGCCCGGTAAAAAAACCGGGCATTTCTTCACTAAAAGCGCAACCGCAACTCATTCAATGCTTTAAGTAAATACCGCGAGAGTGTATCATCCATCATCTTTGTGTCAAGCTTGACAAAAGTTAATTACCTATGCTTGACGCGGGCCTTCCAACTTTCAATGTCAGCATGATTGCCCGATATGAGTACCTTCGGAACCTTATACTTCCTCCCCTTCCAAGTGAGCACCTCCGGTCGCGTATATACCTCCGGACTTGCTACGCGCGAATCCTCAAGAGATTCAGGTTTCCCCAAGACCCCAGGCACAAAGCGAGATATTGCATCTATCAACGTTACCGCAGGAAGTTCACCGCCGGTCAAAATATAGGGGCCAACAGAGACTTTTCTCGCCTTGAGAATCTTTTGTACCCGTGCGTCAACACCCTCGTAGCGACCACAAATGAGTACAATGTCTTTCTTACGAGCTAGTTGTTTTGCCATTTGTTCATCGAATTGCACGCCGTCGGTTGCAAAGAATATCTTTATTGCCCCCTTCTTCCCCCGCAAAGCTTTTTCAACGGCTTTCAAAATCGCCGTTGGCTCCAATACCATGCCTGGTCCACCGCCATAGGGTCGTTGGTCCACTCGCTTATGCTTCGCGACTGCGAAGTCTTTCGGGTCATAAAATGAGACGCGTATTTTCGGTTTCTCATGTTTCTTCGGCTGGCCCGATTTCCCTTGTGCACGACCAAGTATCGAACTTGAGAGGTACGGCTCAATGGATTTCGGAAACAGGGTAATGATGTGAAAGTGAAGCATGCAGAAAATCCTAAGCACGAAATCTTAAATCCTAAACAAATTACAAGCACCAAACTCGAAATTCCAAATGATTATTTGAAATTTGTGATTTGGAATTTGTTTAGAATTTCGATATTCGGATTTCGGATTTACTCCGATTTCAAATCGGCAATGACGTCATCCACAGAGCGGTCGGGTACATACGGACGCTCACCTCCTTCGGGTTCTTCTATTTTGAGGTTGACACGGGCTTCATTCTTCATGCCGACAACGCGCAAAATGGTACGGATGGCTTTCGCTGTCTGGCCCGAACGCCCGATGACCTTCCCCATGTCATCCTTATTGACAGAGAGCGTGAGGAGTACCCCCATCTCATCCACCACGCGGTTAATCTTGACATCATTGGGATTATCAACCAACGCCTTAACGACATACTCCAGAAATTGCTGATCTTGTTCCATAGCCGTATTAATCTATCTTTCTAATTATTCGCCTCAGTATACCAAACTACTCCGCCTTCGCTGTCTCTTCGGTGGATGATTCCGCAGGAGCGACGGCTTCATGCTCGCTTGCCTTTGGTTGCGATTCCTCTGGGGCGGAAGCGGCTTCTTGCTTCTCTTCTGCCGAAACTCCCGTGGCAGGAGTCGTTTCTGCGACAACCCCTTCCTTAATTGGCTCCTTATACGCGGGAAGAACGTTGATCTTCTTACCCTCGATGACACCGAGAGAGATGAGCATGTTGTGAACGGTGTCGCTGGGCTTTGCCCCGACCGACATCCAGTATTTTATGCGCTCTGCATTAAGGACGCGTTCTTTGGATTTCGGATTGTAGGTTCCAACTTTCTCCACGAAATTCCCCGCCTTGGGGCTCGCCGTGTGCTCGACGACGACAATACGAAAAGTGGGCATGTTAATCCGCCCTGTCCTCTGCATTCTTATTTTTAACATACCCG
>DPYD01000041.1 GCA_003545515.1 Candidatus Kaiserbacteria bacterium
ACAGATGCCGATGTGGACGGTGCACACATTCGGACGCTTCTTTTAACGCTTTTCTATCGGCACTTTCGGCCGATTATAGATGGCGGGTTTCTCTACATTGCCCAGCCGCCACTTTACAAAATAAAGAAAGGGAGAGAGTCTTTCTATGCATATACAGAGGATGAGAAAGTAAAGATTGCCGGAAAGAATACGCCTATAGAAGGAGAGGTTTCGGGAGAGGTTGAGGAAGAAGCGGCAGGAGAAGACGCTACCCCATCGGAAGGACCAGAGAGCAAGGGAAAGGTTTCCCGTTCTGGGCAGGCCAAGGTCTCTGTTCAGCGCTATAAGGGTTTAGGAGAAATGAACCCCGATGAACTGTGGGAGACGACCATGGATCCCGCAAGGCGTATCTTGAAGCAGGTCACAATCGAAGACGCGCAAGAGGCCGACAAGATATTCGACATGCTTATGGGTACCGATGTTCCCGCGAGAAAATCGTTCATTCAGTCTCACGCAAAAGAAGCAACACTTGATATTTAGTATGAGAGAAGGTGACTTCGTTCCAGATAAGCGAGCGAGGAAATCATTGGTCTTGGAACCGAAAAAGAACTCCGGGATGAGCCGTAGAGGTTTTTTGGAGATTTTAGGCGGGTCGGGAGCTTTTGCCGCCGGGAGTATGATCCCGAAAAGTATTATAAAAGATCTTACGGATGTTCTCGTGTACAAAGAGGAACCGATTAAGGCCGCAGTTTACAATCTGGAAAAACAAGAAACACTCGACAATGTCATTGTCGCAGTACAGAGAAATCTTCGCAATCCTGCGGTGCTGGAAGCTTTGGAAGGTCGTGGAAAAGACTTTCTCTCGGTAATTCTTGGTGCGGTAGAAATACCGATTCTTCCCGAACATCTTGAAGGTACGTCATACGATGTAAGCGAGCTTCTCCGACGGTATCCTATCCAAGTCGAAGTGTCGCGTGGCACAACAACATCTTTTGGCAACGGTATATTTTGGCAAGATCCAAATACACAGCTTACCGCGGAGCACGTCATAAGCGGCAACCTTTCGAGTGACACCGAACTTCCGGCGGGTGTTGATGTAAGCACATATCGTGTGGACCCTTTTTTATCAGCTAGTTCGGAACAAATCGTCAAGGACGATCCGAACCTTACGAATGACGATATTCATGGGCAACTCGTTTCCATAGTTGGTTTTGATCCCGATACAACAAGTGATAAAAATGGATACAAAACATATCCTGGCATCGCAATAAAAATCACCCCCGGTCTTGCACGTTTCCTGGTTGAACATTCGGGACCCCTCGTGAAAAAGAGACCGCTCATGGAGAAGTATCAGAATTCCTTCATGCTCGTTCTTCCTCCCGGTGAGGCAAAGCAGAATGTGAGTGTAGTAAGTACGGGGAGGGGAAAGTCCACAGCAATATTAGAGCCGATTCGTCGTGCGGCAGGTATGTCCGGGTCGCCTATGTTTGTGCATCTCAAAGGCAGGTATGTTTTTGGGGGAATTTTCTGGAGCACGTTCTCTTTTGGAAACTTTTCGTCTTATCGCAACATGGACATCGGCTTTGTGCACGGTATTGATGATGTGCGTCGAGCCCTCAAGTAAAAAAAGAGATACGCAAACTTTTTCTAAAAGGCCGAGTTAGGACCCTTTCTTCTTGAAATCCAACAGCTAGCTTTTAGTATGCGTACGGATAGTACTGCGTGTAAGGATACTGTTGGTTGTATGGATACACATTATACTGATTGCCGTATTGGTAATAATAGGGAGCACTCACAAATTGCGAAGCGAAGTTGTTTGTTTTATTAGATTCGCGTACAGAGCCATATGGGTCCACATGCACGCTAAACGTTCCACCTTCCAGTCGTATCTGCGTAAAGCGTAATGTATTTACAATACGATCTCCGGCACCGAGCGATTTTTGTACCGGTGATGTATAAGTGTAACCCTGCATTGTTCCGCCGTAGTAGTTACCGGAATAGGCGGATGTAGTCGGCAATTGTGCGGTGAAGTAGTAAGAGCCGGTGACACTACCGCCGATATTCGCTATCTCAAATGTTGCAGTAGAGACGCCCGACGCATCGGTGTATACAGATACGATACGGACGGAAATATCAGCCGGAGTTATTGGACGCGGCGGCGCAGGTACCGTTTGTCTTGGACTCGCCTGTTGAGGGACTGTTGGGGGAGTCGAAGGAGAGGTTGGTGTTATACGAGGAGCCGCTATAGGAGTTGCTCCAGAGACCGGTGTGACTGCAACAGTTGCGCTCCCCTGCGCCTGCTCGCCTTCGCCGCTGGGGAGAAAGATTAAGGAGAGCGGGAGAGAAACTGTAGAAGTGGCAGGATTGAATGGGGTCAGAGAGAGCATGTTGTCACTTGCGGCAACCGTGTATGCGGCTCCACAGGGAATCTCTGTCAAAGCGCCGCTCGCATCCGATGTTCGGAACTGGAGTCCGCTTGCGCATTGGTACAGGAAGGCATATGTACCGGGGATCGACGGTTCGTATTCCCATGTGACGGTAAATGCCTTTCCGGAAACGGCCGTTTTCGGGGCGGTCATTTCTATGCTTGCGCCGGGTGTTCCAAAAAACGATGAGAACCAGCTACGCGAAAGATTCGCGAGATGCACAAGCCCCCAAATGACAACGACGATAATGATAATGAATCCCGCTATTGCGAGAATATTGGAAAGAAAGCTTGTTTTTGGGTCTTCGGGCGGAGGAGGGACGGCAAAAGGTCTGCTGACCGTCGTTTGGGCATCTTGAGCCATAGGTCGCTACGGTACATGAATAAAAGCGACTTGTCAACCCTTTGGGTAGAGGCCACATTGACAACGCACGCTATTCAATGTATCATTCTGCCATCTGCTATGAGTACAAATCACCTTGGTTTCGAGCCAAATATATCGCAAAAACCCCCTCTACGGGTCTTTTTCGCGGCATCCATCGTGATGTTTTTCCTCACACTTTCTGCGGCGGATTCCGTCGGTTTCGTTCCATGCTCTCTTGATGGCACGTGCGGGGAAGTTTCTTCCGAGAATGTTCGTCTTTCCAACCTTCCCGAGCTCAGCGTCGAATCGGTAGAGGGTGATAGTCAGGCAGTCACTTTACCGGATCGTATTGTAATACCAGCTATTGGACTCGATTTAAACGTACAGAATCCTTCGACTCGCGACATTGCGGCACTCGACACTGTTCTCAAAAACGGTCCTGTACGCTACGTCGATTCGGCGAAACTGGGTGAGAAGGGTAATGTCCTTATCTTCGCGCACAGCTCGCGCCTACCAGTTGTGAGAAACCAAATGTTCCGTGCATTCAATCGTGTGTATGAGCTTTCTCCCGGTGATACGATTACCGTGACGGGAGAAGGCAAATCGTATGTTTATTCCGTCCTCTATGTTCGTAGCGGAAATGCGGACGATGAAATAATAGATCTCTCGCCAAAACAGGGAACACGTCTCACTCTCGTCACCTGCGACACGCTTACTTCAAAAGAAAGCCGCTGGATTCTGGAGGCGGAACTCATAGGAGTGCTCTAAATTTTTCTCCGCTGAAACGCCACTTGGATTGACAAAATCCTCATGATGTGCTGATATGGGGATTGAATAAGCTACGCTGGTTGTCGGCGTAGTGCATTTAAAGGGAGTTAAGGTCATGCCGATCCTCGTCTTGTTATTTTTTGTGATCGCAGTTGCGATCGCAATGTTGACTATCTTTCAGTATCTGTCGTCTTTCGAATTCCCAACAACGGAATCTAAAGTGACGAAAACTACGGTCATGGACTCCGTTCTGGAGTTCATGGGTGAGAACGTATTGGAAGTAAACCTCATTCTCGCAGTGGCACTTGTCATTGCGGTGGTGGCGTACATCAGAAAAACATGATGAAAAGGGGACCGCATGGTCTCAACTCGCAAAAGTCCGATGAATGGACGCGTTGCATTGCAACGCGCACATTCCCGGACTTCGCTTTTTATACACATCAAAATCTCGGCCCAAGAAAGCATCTGGAGGTGCGTATACCCTGGGTACAGTGCGGTTGCGTTATGAATAACGCTTGATAGCATGTACATACTTATCAGCTTTGCACGCATAATACATACATGGCACCGAAATTTGAGCAACCGCGGAGAGCAAGAGAAGCGCCGAAAGAACGAAGACGACTCCATGAGGCCCGTTGGGCTGATCGGGCCGATGTGCCAA
Source organism: Candidatus Kaiserbacteria bacterium (assembly GCA_003545515.1). Taxonomy (GTDB): domain Bacteria; phylum Patescibacteriota; class Minisyncoccia; order Phycocordibacterales; family UBA2100; genus UBA10103. Next base: position 4,198 of record DPYD01000041.1, read on the forward strand.
CGGCGGACACGGATGTAGCGGAGGCGGATGTTCCGATGGCGGAAATTTACAGGGACAAAAGACAATTTGAAGCATACAAGAAAGTCGGCTTCCATCTGAAGAAAGAATCATTTCTCGAAATGATAGAGAGATGGGAAAAGGATGAGAAGCTCACTGATACGGATCGCAATATGCGCGAGGAGGTGCGGCTTGAGTTCGTCACACGCATGGGTATCGTAAAATCTTGTGAGAAGCTTCTTACTAAAGATATTTTTAAAGGGCTTCGCGATGCTGACGACAGGATAAACCGTCTCGTCGGTGAATTGGGCGAGGATTGGGTGCTTGACCTCATAAAGCCGCGTCTCATCAACCTTGTAGGCGAACCGGACGGGACGGCTTCTCTTACGGACCTGTGGCAATCGCTCCGTAACTTTCACGGCGCCTACGAAACTCGGGGGTTCCAGAAAGTGTATTCTCGTATCGAGCAGTATCGAGAGAAATATGGCATCACACCGCAGAAGTGGGCTGAAATCCAGAGGGGCGGTAGCTTGACTGAAACAGCCGGGAGAGCGTATAAAGAATTCCAAAAGCAACATGGAATATTGGGTCGCCTATGGCATGCTGTTCCAGAAAGCTGGCATGCAGTCAAGATAGGATTAGCAGGCAGGAGCGAAGAGCAAAACTCTCAAGTGCAAAGGATGCGCGAAACACGCAGTCATGCACTTGAAATCTTAGGAAGAATTATCGGTCCAGATTTTCAGGATGTTGTTGATAGAGCCATCAAAACAGGGGACAAAGAAAAAACCGAGTCGGTATTGCAAAAACAAGAGGGGGGACGCTCCGAATTAGCGCGTGGCTTGACGGAACGACAGCTACAGTCTCGGCACGATAAAGCGTGGGAGCAGTATGTGGCAGACAACGTCAAGAAAAACTCGGCCAATGGGTACGAAAAATGGCTGGAAGAAACGTTCCAACCTGATTACAAACGTGAGGCAAATGAAGAAACCGGAGGAGGTTGGGTTGCGCAATTGATGATGGCGCTTTTCGGTATTCGCATGAAGAACCTGAAACGCCCGAATTTTCCGGCTAGAACAGCAAGAGGCGCAGGAGGGTCTGCAGGTGGCACTACTTGATCATTCTACCAATTAACCGTTCTTGATTTATGAAACAACTCGATATTTTGGAAACTTGCAGGCAAAAAATAGCGGAGGGTGACCTCAAGGGTGCGGAGGATTTCCTAATCGAACATTTTAAAGAACTTCCCAAAGAATTGCAGGGTGATCTTCTCATTGAATTCATAAAACAAGCCGGTTCTGGTAATCGGCTTGAACACATGGCAACGGATACCGCGGATGCCGCCATGAAGACACTTGACCGGATCGAGAAGCTTGAAAAAGAACTTGCAGAGACACCGGAAAATTAGAAGCAAGGGGTGTGGAGAGCGGGTGCTCGGACTCTCAATGTTTTTCCTGCAGAGCAATCTTTATCCCCTCGAGCTTTTCAAGCGCATCAAGGCCCTCTTTCTGTATTGTTGAGATAACGGCACTGTCCGCTTCTTTTTCGAGCGCGTCCGCATAGAACGCGAACAGCATTTCTTTCTGTGCATCCTCCGGTAGCTTAGCAAAATTATCGAGCACGAAGCGCTCGAGCATTTTCTCATCCCCAGCTTCGACTAGACGGTCTATTGCTATGCGTAATTCATCTTTTGTCATTGTCATATAGAGTCAATCATTTTCCCCATTTTTTCCCGAGAAGCAAAGAGAGCTCTTAAAAGATTTATGAGCAACCCTTGGCCTTTATACCCATTTTGGCGTTGCATCTCTTTATCCAAGAAACGCTCTCTAAGATCGGTGTTCTCAATTTCGTTCTTTTGGGCGGCACTGGTGTTCTTCCATTTTTTATCTTTTCCGAATCTTCGCGCTACTTCTTGATCTCGGACGGCTAAGAAGCGTCCCTTGATCGCTTTCGGAGTCATTTCTGATCGTACTCTCCGATAGTCATCAACGGTCAGCACATTTCCCTCCAATGTTTCCACTTTCTTCTTGCCCTCCAGAGCGGCATTCTGCAGTTCGTGGCGAATGTCGGGATTAAGCGTACCGCGCAAAACTTGCGCCACGGAAACGAGGTTGGTGTTGCATTCTTCGATAAGTTTCTGCTGTTCCTCAAAACTCGCATAGAGTTTATCTGCTCGATAGCGTTTTACGATAAAGCTAAACGCCGCGCGCCACCCCGTCAATTGTGTGCTCACCGCCAGTTGCAAATTTCTTTTTATCTCATTTGGAGAGGCGGATGCGACCGCTTTGATAAATGTCTCGTCGGTAATGCTGTATTTTTTCAACCTGTCTTCGACACGTTTGTCCGTCATTGCGGCCGCTCGGCCGTTGCGTATCTCATGCACGTTTTTCAAATAGCCGGAAATGCGCTCAAAGCTCGGCGTATCGGTTACGGCCAGACCCATCACGTGTTCTCCCAGAAACTTAGCGGCCTGCTCTTTTCCGATTGCGCCGGCAACTATTTTAATGCGTTCGTCGCGCTCGGCCATTTCGCCTATTTCAGCCGGCGTAAGGTGTTTTTGCACCTGTTCAGCTTGTGCGCGCAAGCGGTTATAGGCAATCCGGGCTTCTTCCAGAAACTGCTCTTGTTGCTCGCTGAGCGCACGATTTTCTCTGCGCAACTCTACAATGTCGCGGGCACTCTCTTTATCTTGGGAAGGCAAGAAATGGTTTACGAATAAATCCTGCTCGCGCTTGTCGTTGAAAATATCTGCAATGGAGAGATCACGAGCGCCGAGCCCAATGCCCTCATCAGTAATCGGATCACGAATACTTTCTCGTTTTCGCGCCTTCAGTTGCTCGGCATGCATGCTGTATGCGCGATTCATTTTCATGGTTTTATTGTCTCAAAGAGTGGCTTTAGTGCAAGCAGGGGAGTTTGTGGGGACGTTATGTGATTTCGTGTTTTAATTTGACATTTTTCATATTTTGTAGTTTATTTTGTACGGTTCCGGGGCTGTCTCGGATAGACAATTGGAGGACAAACACATGTCGGGTAGTTGGAAAATCTGGCGTTCTCGTGAGGACGAACGCCCCCGCTTCATTTGGGCGGAGCGGTGGAATGCTCCCGCATATGCGCTCATCATTCTTGTCTGCGTCCCGCTTCTCGGTTGGAGCGGCTTCGACGAGAGCATCAAGTGGATCATCGCCGCACTTTGGTTCGGTCTCTTTCCGTTCTATATGCTCTTTGAGGGTCGAGAGTTAACGGGGCAGATGGAAGGGAGGGGTTCTATTGATGCTCCGCAGGCGCGTGCACAGATCAGGACCGGACAGCTCCCGTATTTTGGGGCCGTTCTCGCAATCGTCGTCTGGCTCGTTGCCCTCGTCTACTTTAAGGACGACCCGTCGGGAAGCCCGATACGGTACGGTATCGTTGAATGGGTGATCCTCGGGCACACATGGCTCGCGATACTCCTCTCGAACCGCATCTTCTACGGGCTCATCATGGAGCTATTGAAGTCGGCACCGAGAGGGGAGCGGACGGAGAGGCGCCTTGGCTGATCCGCGGCGGCAACAACGAGCGCTATCGGCGGCGGGCAAATTCATGCTCGCCGCCACACTGTTTTTACCTTTCAATCTTCATTATTCCGCGCCGAGAGAGATGTTTTATGCTTACGTTGAGCCATAATCAGAAGATTTGACAAGTCAGTCTTTGGTGATATAATGATGTCACTAAGGGTAGTAAAGCTCCTTTGCTGGTCCAACTGCGCAGTTTCAGCAGGACTGCGTAATTGGACTCACAAAGTCCGCAGTTCTTTCATAGCGTAAGCTCATCAGAAGAAATAACGACATCCGATATCGTTATGCCGCAGGGAGCGCATAGTTGAAGGCGTGATTGCGAGGGCATATGTGCGCGCGCGGAAACCGCGCGTACATATGCTCTCGCACATCTTCCAGGTGTGAGCCGAGGGTTCTTGAAAGGAGAAAGTAAATGAAGAGATTTTCTTCGATTCTGATTGCTTTGGCCATCATCGCCAGTGCCGTTCCGGCGCTGGCGGGATCGTTCACTCCCCCAGACGAAACTGTCTGGGAGCAGGTATGGGGGGAGGTGGCACAAGCATGCCTTGACCGGCACTACATTGGGCCCCCGGAGGGGTCGATATGTAGTGTCGTCAACAAAAAAAGCGGCCAGCTCACCATGTGGTGTCCAAGAGGACTGGACCCACACTTTCAACTCAGGGAGGCCTGCAATACGGAGGCGAACGATGTCGTTCGTTTCTGGAAACAGCACCTTCGCTGACACTGTGGGATGCTCATCGCTTCGGCGTGGGCATCCCATAACCACTATTTTCTTCACATTCTATCGCTATTGACAAAGGAGATTGTCCATGATAAAATGCTTGCGTTTAAGAAACTAGAATAAAGATCAGCAAAATTAATAAATATCTGATTTAGTATGAATACTTATACGCAAATAAGTACAATCGCCACGCTTTTGATGATTCTTGTTTTGGCGGCTACTACACCGAACATTACTCGCGCCGATGATGGCTACGGTGGCGGGGCCTCGTACGGTTACTACGATGGCGGAACCTCTTATGGTTCTTACGACAGCGGATCTTACTACGGCGGCTACGGCGGCTACGGCGGCTACGGCGGCTACGGCGGCTACGGCGGCGGTTCCTACTACGACAGTTACGACGATGACTCCTACTACGGTGGTTACGATGGCGGGACCTCGTATGGTTATTACGATGGAGGATCCTCTTACAGCGGCTACGGCGGCGGGACCTCGTATGATTCTTATGACAGCGGATCTTACTACGGTGGCTACGACGATAGCTCCTACTACGGTGGCTACGGCGGCGGTTCCTACTACGGAGACTACTACGATGGCGGCTACGGTGGCGGCTCTTACTACGGTAACTACGACGATGGCTCTTACTATGGCAGTTACGACGATGGCTCCTACTACGATGGCGGCTACGGTGGCGGCGGGTATTCTTACTATGGGTACGATACTTACGACTCCTACCCGAACTACTACACTTCCACTTATTACTACCCCAGCTCTTACTCGAATACTTACTACCCTGCGAATCAGGTCTCTGTCTCCGTTCCTGTATCGGTAACAAAACCGGTGAATGTTACGAGAACAGTGATGCCGTCTTACACCTCGAGCTTTAACACAAGCTACGTGGATAACAGCATTCGCGACAGCTACAACGTTACCAGCAACTATAACGTTACTGGCAGTTACAATACGAGCATCAACAACAGTGGAAACACTACGGTAGCAACCGTTGCCGCCGCGACTCCGCAGTATCCGGTATATGCAACTCTGCCTCCGGTTGTTTCTTATCCTTCCTACCCTTCGTATCCATACGTGGCGCTTTCACAGATCCCATACACGGGATTTGACTTCGGGTTTATGGGTAACTCGCTTTACTTCGCGGCACTTGTTGCCTTTGCGCTCGCCGCAGGGTATCTCATCGTCTATTACATACCGTCGTTCAATCTTAGAAAGGCAGGTGTGTCAAATAAGGCGAGTGAAATAACGGATGCGCCGAAAATGTTTGCATTCGCGGCCCCAACGCAGGCGAGTGCTCGCGCTTCTAACAAAAATTCTCAAGAACGAACGTACGACGCTCAGTATGCGGAAGTATCAAAAGACGCGATGACTTTCGCTCGTTCAGAAACGGGAGCACCACGAATAGTGATTACACGCAACTAATCCGCCATACGCTACCTTATTTGAAGCCGCCTCCTTCTAGCAGAGGTTCCAAAGTAGAAAAAACAAACATCGCCCTTCGGCCAAGTTCGGGGCGATTTTTGTTACTGTGCCTCAGTACACCACAATCCCACATAGCGTTGCGTTACTTCCATATATGAAAGTGTTCGTGTATGTAATAGAACAAGGAGGGACCAGAGGAATTTCGACAATTCGAGATCGCGGATGAGTGATTAGAAAGGTTGACACGACATGGAAAATCATGTATGAGTGCGGATAACACATGTCCCAATTAGCAGGCGTGTCGAGGATTTTTTATCAGAAATAATATAAGAAATAGAAAAATAAGTATGAAAACAAACGACATTCTTCGCAAGGGAGTATTAATCACGGTCGTTCTTACTGTGTTTTTGAGCATTGCGGCTGTCTCCAATGTTGCGAATGCTCAATCATTTACGGTGCCGACGTGCAGTATTTACGCGACGGCCAGCACGGGTTCAGGTGCTCCGGTGACACTCTCGTGGAATTCCACAAACGCAACATCGGCTTTTTTGAGCCCGGGCGGGGGAGTCGCAGTGAACGGCTCACAAGTCGTCTACCCAACAGTGACAACCGGCTACACGCTAGCGGTACACAGCGCACAGGGCTATATAGCCAACTGTCAGACGACAGTCTATGTGGGATCGGCCTCGGGGACGGCACCATCGTGCTCTATCTACGCAAGCGCGGACAACGTTTCCGCGGGACAGCCAGTGACCTTGACCTGGAACTCATCGAACGCAACTTCTGCGAATCTCACGAATATCGGTCATGTTTCTACAAACGATTCTCGTACGATAAATCCGAACGTGACGACAACGTATGTACTCAACGTTTATAACGCTCAGGGACAGAGCTCCTCGTGTCAGAAAATTATTACGGTGACAGGTAGCGGTTACTATGGGAGTGCACCAAGTTGTTGGATAACGCTTACGCCACAGTATGGCTACGGTGGATCATCTTACTACAACCAACCAAGTACCCTCTCGTGGGGCTCTACCAACGCTTCTTCGGCAAATATATCGCCCTCTATCGGAGCCGTATCAACCTCCGGTTCGCAGACTGTGTATCCATCAAGTAATCAGATCTATACGATGACGGCCTATAATTCGCAGGGGCAAAGCACGACCTGCCAGACATCGCAGTACTATCAGTCAGGTGCTCCCTCGTGCACACTCTCGGCGAATCCTTCGAATATCCGGAATGGCGATGCCTCATACCTAACTTGGACATCCCAAGGCAATGTGACATCTGCATGGCTTTCGGATGGATTGGGTAATGTCGCGCCGAATGGTTCGCTCGCTGTACGTCCTGAAAGCTCACGCAATTATACGCTGACAGTTACCGGAGCTAGTGGTACACAAAGCTGTAACGCATACGTTACCGTTTCCGGCAGTTACTATCCATCTCTTTCACTCACGCAAATTCCGTACACAGGGTTTGACATGGGGCCGATTGGGAATGTGCTCTACTTCGCGGCACTCGCGCTCTTTGCGCTCGCGGCCGGGTACCTTGTCATCTTCTATCTACCAAACATTTCTTCTCTGGGGTCGTTCGCTAAGTTTGCGTCGCGTACGCGACCAAGTGCTACTGTTTTCGCGCAAGATGTGAAAATTCCCGCGATATTTCACTCCGATTCAAACGTGGAATAAACATCTGGAAAGTTTGCATCAAAAGGTACTAATGCACAAAATACCGCTCAACAGAGCGGTATTTTGTGCTTGACAAAACAGAGTGAGTGATGTACCATTTTCGACGGCTCGGAATCTCATCATGAGAATTCCGGCAATGCACTTTAACTTGGGGAGTAAGGGAAATGATTCGCATCATTCTGATGGCGGCGATGGCCACCATAGTGCTTCTTTTGGCCGCCCCGCGGCCGGCCGTGGCGCACTACACGAAGGGCCGTCTGCACGAGCACGTCCCGCACCTAAACTGCCTGGTGCTCAAGTACGAGCATCGGCACAATCCTGAGGTCAAGGCGCTCCGCGCTTTCCTCAAGGCCCAGGGCTATCGGCTCTACTTCGACGGCCATTGCTGGCTCAAGCCGGGGCACACGTACAGGAAGAATCCCTGCGCGTGACGGTCTTGGGAGGGGCGCTCCGGCGACCCTCCCCACACTACTCACAACATTACTAATCATTACTAATTACTTTTAAAATATGAACACCACATCAGTTTCTGGAAAGATCATAACAATCATCGCAATTGCGGCTTTTGTCGTTGCGACAGGTGCTTTTGCATTTTCTTTAACTGTCTCCAGTGAGAACGGTATTTCTGTTGCCTCAATAGCATACGCATGGGGCGATGGCTCTTCCGGCGGTTGTTGCGGTGGTGATCGAGGAGGGGACCCTGGTGGCGGTAGAGAACCAGATTTCAACCCCCCTATAGTGTACAACCCAAAGCCCTCGTGTTCGATTTCTACGAATCCCTCAAATATTCAGGCAGGAGGTTCTTCTACCCTGTTTTGGGGTTCAACGAACGCAACCTCTGCATCTATAAATAAGGGAATCGGCTCGGTTCCGACGCACGGTTCACGCGGAGTTTCTCCTAGTATCACCAAGACCTACACATTGACGGTCTACGGCCCAGGCGGTACCGCGAACTGCCAAACGACGGTAACCGTCCAGCCACAGCAAGCGCCGAGCTGTACCATCTCTGCCAACCCAAGCTCCGTGCAATACGGCGGCTCTTCCACGCTCACATGGAACTCAACGAACGCGACTTCCGCGTCTATCAACCAGGGTATCGGCTCTATCGCACTCAACGGTTCTAATGTAGTGAGTAGTCTTCTTACTACGCGCACCTATACTATGACCGTCACCGGCCCAGGCGGTACCGCGAACTGCCAAACGACGGTAACCGTCCAGCCACAGCAAGCGCCGAGTTGTACCATCTCTGCCAACCCAAGCTCCGTGCAATACGGCGGCTCTTCCACACTCACATGGAACTCAACGAATGCGACTTCCGCAAATCTTACAGGCGTCGGTTCCGTCGCAACAAATGGCTCGCACTCCGTGTTAAATATCTACGGAACGACGACGTACACGTTAAACGTGACCGGCCCGGGTGGTTCAACGGATTGTCAAACGACCGTTTACACGTCGCAAATTCCGGCTCCTTCCTGTACAATAAATGCCAACCCGTCTTCTGTTCAGCAGGGCGGTACGTCTTACCTTTCGTGGTCGTCAACAAACGCAACTTCCGCGAATCTATCATCCGTCGGCTCTGTCGGCGTGAACGGCAACTATACGGTCTATCCGTACACCACCACCACATACATTCTTACGGTCTACGGCTCGCAAGGGCAGAGCTCACAGTGCCAGACAACCGTATCTGTCGGCACAGTGTACAATCAACCGCCAAGTTGCTGGATAACGCTTACGCCACAGTATGGCTACGGTGGATCATCCTATTACAACCGGCCAAGCACCCTCTCGTGGGGCTCTACGAATGTGACTTCAGCATATATTTCACCGAACATCGGCACCATCTCTAGTTACGGTTCACAGACGGTCTATACATCGGATAGTAATCAAATATACACGATGACGGCCTCTGGTCCCGGTGGCACGGCAACGTGTCGGACACAGCAAGTCTACATTCCTAACCCACCCGTCTATCCTCCGTACATCACACTGACACAAATACCGTACACCGGGCTTGATCTCGGGATCGTAGGAAATGGTATCTACTGGTTCTCCATTCTCGCCTTCGCTCTCGCCGCAGGATACCTCGCGGTTTACTATCTGCCTGCTCTCGCAGGTATAAAAGCGCGTGTACCTATTCGTGCTATGGAAGCTCCAATGATATTTGCGAAGTCAGTCGCGACCTCTGTTCCATTCGTTCGGAACACAATAGAGAATCACGCTGGTTGGATGCCGCAAGATTCGATGACGTTCGCGCGCGCTGAAAACGGCAGAGCGCCTCGGATAGTCATTACGCGAAAATAGCACTGATGTAAAGAACACCCACCGCCGCGCTTTAGTGCGGCGGTGGGTGTGTTGTGTGCGTCTATTGGGAAAGCACTTGTTTACCTGTCCCGGTCGGGACAGGTAAACAAGTCGGTATTTACTGGCGACATAAGGCGAGTGAAATGAAAATGTACTCATTTGCATTTCCGAGCTGAGGAGCCAGAAACCGGTGCACCGGTTTACAGCTAAAAGTATAGGTTTTGTTCGGTGTGTTTTTCAATTAGGAGCGGGTTCGGATTTCTTCTTTCAGTCGCACAATCGTGTCAGCGAGTGAGAGTGTGCCTACCCTTCCCTCACGCCCTTCGAGCGTTGCGGTTTTCGCATTCATTTCTTCGTCACCAACTACGAGGAGGTAGGGGACTTTTTCTTTCTTGCTATTGCGAATCTTCTTGCCGAGTGTTTCGTTTGAACTATCAATCGCCACTCGGATATTTGCTTCGCGTAATGCATCGGCGATTTCTTGCGCATATGCCGCGTGTTTTTCTGATACAGGAAGTACGGTTGTTTGGACAGGGGAGAGCCAGAGCGGGAATGCGCCTACATATTTTTCAATAAGAAACGCCATTATGCGCTCTATTGCGCCGATCGATGAACGGTGGATGACAAATGCTCTCCTCTTTGAACCATCCGGGGAGATATAAGTGAGATCAAATCGGTCGGGCATGCAGAAGTCATATTGGACCGTAAAGGCGGTGTCCTCTTTGTTATTCGCGTTCTTCATCTGAACGTCTATCTTCGGACCGTAGAAAGCCGCCTCGTCTTTTGCTTCTTCAAACACACAGTTACGTGATTCCAGATGCTTTCGGAGCAAATCTTCGCTTTTTTCCCACGCGTCGTCGTTTTGGTAATATTTTTCTGTGTTTGTACGATCACCGAGCGAAAGGCGGTAACGATAGTCTTCATCAAGCTTCAACCCGAGGACGCCGGCGACGTACTCTATGAGGTCCAGGGCTTTCCCCGCCTCTTCCACTGCTTGCTCTTCCGAAGCGCAAATGATGTGCGCGTCGGCGAGGCAAAATGTTCGCACGCGTTGAAGACCCATTAACTCTCCAGATTGCTCATAGCGATACAATTGCGCCAGCTCTGCGAGGCGCATCGGTAGCTCGCGGTAACTATGTGGGCGCGAAAGAAAAAGCTCAAAATGATGCGGGCAGGTCATCGGGCGAAGCATGTATTCCTCGTCGTCTATTACAATCGGCGCATACATCGAATCCTTGTAATGAGGATAGTGACCGCTTTTTTTGTAGAGTTCAAGTTTGGCTATGTCCGGTGTTTTTACATGCGAGTAGCCGCGTTTAATCTCTTCATCGATTATGAAGCGCTCCAGTTCGCGGCGTATTGCCGCACCTTTCTCGGTGAAGAGGGGAAGGCCCTTGCCGACCGTGTCTGAAAAAGTAAAAAGATCAAGCTCGCGCCCGAGCTTTTTATGATCGCGAGCTTGCAGTGAACCTGTCGAGATATCTTTTAAACCGTCTTCTTTCTCATTTACCATAAGCTCCAATACTATCGCGAATATATAAAAAACGAAACGACGGTCCGGAGACCGTCGTTCAGGAAAGATCCTTGGTTAAGTAGCTCCCAGCAGATCTGCTAGGAACGTACAGCAGAGAACTGCCTCTGCCGACTTTTCATGTGCCCGCTCACTTCTTTGTTCAAGATAGTGTAACGTAACACATACGTCCGCCAGGTCGCGAATCAGCATTGCCTGGCAGTAGGTCGTACGTGGATGCAGTTCCCTCATCGCTTGCTCGACATACTGCATCTCTGCAGTATTGCCGCCAGCAAGCTTTCGAATTATTTCCAGTAGAAGTAATCGAGCGCGCTCGAGATCAGATCTCTGTTCGGCGCCTGGATCTTTTTTGTGGCACGTCGCAAGACGAGCCGCGCGTGCGCCCGCCATCAGGATCTTTGCACCGGCTTTTTTAGGCATCGTTCCTCCCCCTAAAGTTAATGTTCAGATTCAAACTTATTTATAACCCAGAAACTCTGCGAAGTCAATTTTTCTACAGCGCCTTCGCCTTCTCGACGACAAACGACACATCACCGTTTCTGTCCGAGTATCTTCCCTTTACCATAATGCAGGAACCTGCAGTGAAAAGACCACCATTGTCCTTAAGAACGCGCGGGAAGGCGACAACTTCTATGCTGTCGGAAAAATCGGCGATGCGGGCGAAGAGCATTCGCTCGCCAGTTTTAGTGAGAATGGGACGTATGGTTTCTACGAATCCGGCGATAACAGTTTCCAGTCCTCGCGGGAATTTCTCTTTTCCCGTTTTGATGTCCATGCGCTGGCGAGCGAGCACGTCTTTATGTTTGTCTAGTGGATGTCCGGACACATAGAGACCCAGAAGCTCTTTTTCCCATTCAAGGCGCTTTTCAATAGGAGCCGCCGGCGCATCGGCAAGATTGAGCGTGGGAGTCCCCATTCTGGCCGAGGAGGTCGCAAAGAGCGAAGCTTGGTCTTTCGGGGCACTCATGTGCTCACGTTGGTGACTGAGCAGAGTATCGATATTAGAAAGAAGTACACCTCGCTCACCGAGTTCATCCAACGCACCTGATTGGATGAGGGATTCCAGAGATTTTTTATTGAGATTTCTATCCGGAATGCGTGCGAGGAAATCCGCGATATCCTTAAACGCCCCGTCTTTTTTACCGGCCGCGATTATGGAATCTGCGATACCGGTGCCGAAATTCTTTATCGAGTAGAGGCCGAAACGTATGGTTCTGTTATCGGCCACCGTGAATGTTCCCAGACTTTCATTGACCGACGGGGGCAGTATCGCGATGCCCATTCGTCTGCACTCGCTTACCGTTTCGCCAATCTTGTCCACGTTGCCGGCGTCGGCAGTGAGGAGCGCCGCCATGTAATCAATGGGGAAGTTTGCCTTCATATACGCCGTTTTGTATGCGAGATTGCCGTAGCTCACTGCATGGGCGCGGTTGAAGCCGTATGCGGCGAATGTTTCTATTTGCTCCCATAATCGCTGAATAGCCGCCGGCGTGATGTGATTCGCGAGGCATCCCGCCTTGAACTTTTCTTTTTGTGCCGCCATTTCCGCCGGTATCTTTTTCCCCATCGCCTTGCGGAACTTATCCGCCTCAAGCCAACTGTAGCCGGCGAGTTTTACAGCTATCTCCAAGACATCGTCTTGATAGACGATAACGCCGTATGAATTCTTAAGAATGGGCTCCATGCGCGAATCAAGGTAGCGAACGAGTTTCGGATCTTTCTTGCGTTCGATGTAGGCGGGAATGAACGCCATAGGTCCGGGACGATAGAGCGCGACCATTGCGTTGATATCGTGGATACTGGTGGGCTTTAGTTCCATTAGGTAGTTCGTCATGCCAGGGGATGCAAGTTGGAATACGCCGTGCGTTTCGCCGCGGCTAAGCATTTCATACGTCTTTGCATCGTCTAAAGGAAGGCGCTCGAGATCCACTTCGGCGTTCAGTCGGTTTTTAACGCGGACTTTTGCATCGGCAAGAACAGAGAGGTTTGTAAGACCGAGAAAGTCGAATTTCAAAAGCCCGGCACTCTCGACTGCATGCATATCGTACTGCGTGATTATCCGGCTGGCTTTCGGGTCGAATTGAATAGGTACGTAATCGGTGACGGCGGAGGGTGCGATGACGACACCGGCGGCATGTACTCCGACGTGTCGCGCGTTACCCTCTATTTTTTGCGCTAGGTCAAGGACTTCGCGTGCCGACGCATCGCTTTTATAGGCCTGTGCGAGATCCGGAGTTTCTTTCATCGCGTTTGCGATGGTAATGGGGAAACCCTGTTTGCCGAAAGGAATGAGCTTCGCGATCATGTCGCCAAGACTGTATGGATGCCCCAAGGCGCGCGCAACGTCGCGCACCGCGGCGCGCGCCATCATGGTGCCGAAGGTTCCTATCTGCGCCACTTTGTTCTCCCCATATTTTTGACGCACGTAATCAATGAGCTCGTCGCGACGGTTGTCGGCGAGGTCCATGTCTATATCCGGCGGCGAGGGACGTTCCGGATTAAGGAATCGCTCGAAGGGTAGATTGTATTCTAAAGGGTTCACGGTCGTGATACCGGTCGCATACGAGACCAGAGAACCCGCGGCGCTCCCCCGAGTATTGGTTAAGATGCCTTTTTCGCGCGCATGGCGCAAAAGATCGGCGACGACGAGAAAATATGAAGCGTATCCTTTTTCTGTGATAACAGACATTTCATAGTTTAAGCGCGCATCTGTCTCCGGTGTCTTTGATATATTACGCTCAAGTAAACCACGCTCGGCGAGTGCGAGTAATTCTGCGTTGGCGGAACTTCCCGCGGGAATAGGAAAATCGGGGAATACCCATGTGCCAAGTTTTAATTCGAGTTTGCACATCTCCGCGATTCGGATGGTATTATCCAGCGCTTCCGGGAGCTCCACAAAAAGTTCGTTGATTTGCGCTTGCGAAAGGAAAGAGAAATTGCGCGGTTCAGAGTCCATATCTCTTTCTAAAAACCCCGCAGTTCGTATTTTGTTCACTAAGTCGCAGGCAAGCGAGTCCTCGGACTGCAAGTAGTAGACATCGTGTGCGGCGACGAGCGGAAGTCCGACTTGTCGCGCGACTTTCTCGATTTCCTGCATGCGTCCTTTGTGTCCTTCTATTTCCGGATGACGCGTAATTTCCACGAAACATCCGCCGCTTGCTCCATAAAGTTGTTTGTACCAATCGAGGGATTGGGCGGCGCGGTCGTGGTTGCCGTGCCGCAGGGAATGAGCATGTTCTCCGGCGTGAGAAGGGAGAATGGCTACGAGACCGTCTCGGTACGTCTCTAGGAGTTCACGATCCACGCGCGGGCGGTAATAGAAACCCTCGAGATGCGATTTTGAAACAAGCTGGATGAGGTTTCGATATCCAACTTCATTTTTTGCGAGAAGCACAAGACGTTCTTTCGGCTCATCCTTTGCGTGCTCTTTGTCGTGTCGCGTGCGGGGTGCAACGAAGAAATCGACGCCGATGATCGGCTTAATTCCGTTCTTTCGGCACGTTTTGTAGAACTCGATAGCTCCGTAAAGATTGCCGTTGTCGGTAAGCGCAAGCGCTTTTTGGCCGTCGGCCTTTGCCGCAGCGACGAGCTCTGATACTTTCGGAATTGCTTCGAGGAGGGAGTAGTGGCTGTGCGTATGCAAATGTACGAAATCATGCGCACTCATTTCGTTAGTATAGCACTGTGAGTTTTCCCGCACACTTACTTTGGCGTTGCCTCTTATGAATTCCAAAAGTGAGACTATCCTTTATCACAACTATCAGGTAAGAAAGTTTGAGCACGAATTACAACGGCGTGAAATCACGCCACAGTAAGTGTGCGGGTTTTCCACATTGACTTGGGTTTCGAGTGTAGCTAGAGTTTGCGGCAGGCAAGGTCGGAGCCAATGATCCGATCAAGGAGGAGCAAAAAAATGAGCAGGACGATGAGAAAGGATGCCGCGGCTGCCTTCAAGGCAGCAGCGTCGGAGTCGGAATCGAGGGAGGACCGTCGCTTCGGCGAAAGCGGCAGTAAATCGCAACTGCCCGACCAGCACGGGATGTTCCACGGCGAAAGCGGTGGCGACCACGATTGGGGCGGCGCCGGGGCTACAAAGCCCTCTGTGAACGAAAGAAAGCCGACGCTCTGAACATCGGACACGATTCGAGGGCCACCTTCCACAGAAGGGGCCCTCACTTTTTGATACAATCAGTAAGTGAAATATCTCATCGGCATTGACGAAGCGGGGCGGGCCCAGCCGTAGTTTTGCATCTCAAAATACTTTGTGATTCCGGCAAACCAAACGCATACCGTTGATTTCGCTTACCCCATGAATTTTCCTTGCAAAACTACGGCTGAACGCACAATCAATCTCTTTTTGTGTTTGAGTGCATAATTGTGTATGCGTTGGGTAATTGGTGTTGACGAAGCGGGGCGAGGGCCACTAGCGGGACCCGTTGCGGTGGGTGCAGTGATGGTTCCTGAAGATTTCGATGTGTTGCGAACGTTCCCTGCAGTTAAAGACTCCAAACAACTCTCACCGCAGAAGAGAAGTGAAATATACAAAGAGGTCATCGTACGTGCCGAAACGGGCGATATTCGTTTTTGTGTGCGTTTTTCCAACTCTAAACATATAGATACGTTCGGAATAACGAGAGCAGTTTCGCGCGCGATTGCAGACAGTGTTCGTTTTCTTACTGGAAACGATGACGAGAAGTCACTGCCTTCGCCGAAAAATGTACGCATATTGCTCGATGGGCTTCTGCGTGCACCAGGCGAGTATGAACAGGAGACCATAATTCATGGCGACGTTCTCGTGCCGTTGATATCACTCGCGTCTATCGTTGCGAAGGTGCGGCGCGATGCACGTATGAGACGTTTCGCATTGCGCTTTCCGGAATATGGTTTTGAGAATCATAAGGGCTACGGAACGCGTATGCATCGCGCCGCTATACGAAAATTCGGCCTCTGCACTCTTCACCGCTCGACGTTCTGTAAGAATTTGCTGATAGGCGAAAAAACTGTATAATCCCGAAACATATGGTAGTCAGAATGCGAGCCAATCGCTCAAAGACAGGCAAACGTCGCTCTCACGCAGCGCTTACCAGCATGCGCTCCGTAAAGTGCGAATGCGGAGCACCCCGACTTTCTCACCGTGCGTGCTACGAATGTGGCAAATACAACGGTCATATCATCATAGATGTTGTGGCTCGCGCGAAGAGAGAAGCGCGTCGCGCCACTCGAAAGGAGAAAGATCTTCGTGCATCTGGCCAACAGACTGAATCAAAAAAAGAAGAGCCCAGCCCAAGCACGTAAACTTTAATCCGTTTCCTTGCTCTTTTGTATGTTCAGGAACAAGCTACAGACTACGATCTGCATACTGTAAGCTATTTCTATGGCCAACAGACACCTAGCTCGCTCCGTTGTCCTTCAAGTTCTTTTTGAACGTGATGCGGCAGGAGAAAAGATGACAACGGCGGAAGGGGAAGCGCGTCTGACGGATTACGCAAAAGAATTTGGTGCGAGAGAAAGCGACATGCCATTTATGACGCAATTGCTTTTAATGGCAGTCGCGAAACAGAAGGAAATAGATGATGTGATCGTCAAGGCGGCGCCAGAATGGCCGCTTGAGAGGATATCATCGATAGATAGGAACATATTGCGGCTTGGGCTTGCGGAGCTTCTTTATGCCGACCGTACACAAGTGCCGGCGAAAGTCGCCATTAATGAAGCGATAGAGCTCGCAAAAACCTTTGGAAGCGCATCTTCCGGGCGTTTTGTAAACGGAGTCTTGGGTGCCGTGTACGTCGAGCTTGGAGAGCCGGGTAAAAGTGAAGGTGTCGCACGCAAAAAAGACGCAAAGAATGGAGGAAAAATGCCGGTTGAAGAACTTGTTGGCGCCATTGTTTACGCGCGCGAAAAGGGTGAAGTGTATTTGGCGCTCGTTCACGATATTTTCGGGCATTGGACGCTTTCTAAAGGGCGGCTCCAAGAAGATGAATCACAGGAAGATGGCGTAAAGCGAAAAGCAAAAGAGGAAATGGGGCTCGAAGTGTCGGTTGATGAGATGCTCGGCGAGAATGAATATATAGCGAATGACAGTGAGTCGGGAGGGAAAAAGCGTCGACACGCAACGTATTACCTAGCGCACTCAGATTTTAAAGACTTAATACTCAAGCGGACTGGCGGGTTAGATGATGCACAGTGGTTTCCGCTCGCCGCAGTAGGAGATCTTAATTTTTACGACGACATTCTGCCGGTAGTGACGCGGGCGATCAATTTACTTGCTCAAAAAGTACGAAAGTAGTGCATGTATGGCTGACTTTGCTGTTTTCGAATCAAAAATCGGGTACGTATTTACCGACAAGGGTTTGCTTGAACAATCTTTTACTCACCGTTCGTATCTTAATGAGAATCGCACTTCAACGCGTTCTGGGAGAGGAGCTGAACATAACGAACGATTAGAGTTTTTGGGAGATGCTGTTTTGGAGCTTGTCGTGACAGAATTCTTATACGCAAAATATCCGGAAAAACCTGAAGGAGATCTCACGGCGTATCGCGCCGCTCTAGTCAATACTGTAAGTATTTCAGAAGCCGCTAAAATCCTGGGTATGAACGATTTTCTCCTCCTTTCACGCGGAGAATCAAAAGATACCGGTCGGGCGCGGCAAATCATTCTCGCGAATGCATTTGAGGCGCTTATAGGTGCCATCTATCTTGACGCGGGTTATGAAGCGGCCAAGAACTTCATCAGAAACCAGCTTTTTCACAAAACGGATGAAGTGGTCGCGAAACGTCTCTGGCAAGATGCCAAAAGTCATTTTCAAGAGTTAGCGCAGGAAAAATTTGGTAAAACTCCGGATTACCAACTTTTAAACCAGTCCGGCCCAGATCATGACAAACGATTTGTTGTCGGTGCTTATGTAGGCCAGGATAAAATTGCAACTGGCGAAGGACATTCCAAGCAGGAGGCTGAACAAGCTGCCGCCGAAAAGGCCCTTGCCGTTAAGGGATGGCAATAGCCACGATACTTTCGCGATACCTCCATGTCAGTTTATGAACATATGTTCATAAACTGACCTACTGTTTTTCTGGACTCGTCGTCAGAATCGGAATCTTTTACGAAACTCGGATTCTTTGTCTATACGCGTTGCAGTGATGAATGATATGTGTGGCAATAATCCGTACATCTTTGCCACCTGTCTCACTTCCTTTTCAAAAGGGTAAGGATATATCCATACGGATCGTTGATAAAATTGCAAACCAAGATTTTGTAAATGTCGTACGAAGACGATACGAACTCGTGACTTTTCTTTCGGTATGTCAAAAACCAAAAGTCGCCAAAATCCATCATGCTTTTTCTGTGCAGGAATGGAGAGTGTCCACAAACGTTCTTTCTCAAGCGTATGTAGACCAATACTCGAAAGCGCATAATGTTCGCCATTCTTGGACAAGTAACCCTGTCGCCGCATCGTCTGAAGCCTTCTTTTCATTTTTTCACGGCTAGAAATTGAGTCGTCTTTTTCTGTAGCATTCAGAAGGGTATATATCACACCTGATGGTGAACGTATGGAGCCAGTAAATATTCGCGCTGCAATCTTTAGCAATATCAGCGTCTCAGATGTCGGTCTTCTATGAGACATAGTACAGGTTAATAAGTGAACATATGTACATAAAGTGACTTTTTTATATTGTAACAGAGTTTTGTACGCACCTGTCCACTGGCAGGTGAAAGCCGTAAGCTGTAAGCTATTCGTAATGTATTTAAAATCAATCGAGCTCACGGGATTTAAGTCGTTTGGGAAGAAAACAGAGCTCCGGTTTGGAGCCGCCATCGCTTCCATTGTGGGGCCAAATGGGAGTGGGAAATCAAACGTGGCCGAGGCATTTCGTTTCGTTCTCGGTGAACAGTCAATGAAGTCCATGCGCTCGAAGCGAGGCGAAGATTTAATATGGGGTGGATCGCCCGCTTTGCCGCGCATGAACCGCGCCGCCGTAAAGGTTTTGTTCGATAATTCGAGCCGATTGCTTGATCTCGATTTCAAAGAAGTCGCCGTTGAACGCGTCGTATATCGCGATGGGCAGAACGAATATCTGTTAAATGGAACACAGGTGCGCCTGAAGGATGTCATACGACTTTTGGCAGGCGCAAACATCGGCGGTTCAGGATATCAGATTATTTCGCAGGGGGAGGCGGATCGCATATTGAACGCGTCATCAAAAGAGCGGCGTGAGATGGTGGAAGATGCGCTCGGTCTCAAGCTCTATCAGCACAAAAAAGCGGAGAGTGAGCGGAAGCTTACTGAAACAGCAATTAATATTGAAAGAACCCAGTCTCTCAGGCGGGAGCTCACACCTCATCTGCGTTTCTTGCGTGGACAGGTAGAAAAGATAGAGAAGACACGCGAACTTAAAGAAGAGCTTACAGAGAAACTTCTAGATTACCTTGCACGCGAGCATGCATGGCTAACGCAAGAAGACGCACGACTTTCGGGGGAGTCTCACGAACATGAAGCGGAACTCAAAAAATTAATGGCGAATGTCGGGGAGACGCGCAGTAAACGTGGAAACGCAGGTGGACTAATGCTCTCCGAATTGCAGGCGAAGTTGTCCGAACGCGAAGCAAAGATCCAGGGGGCGCGGCGTGAGAGTGAACGGCTAACGCGCGAGCTTGGTCGCGCGGAAGGAGCGCTGGAGGCAAATAACGTTACGGTAGAGGCAATCGTACCAGTGCCGCATGTGCGAGGATTCGTGCGCGAATTGGACGGAATTATTGCCGAACTTGAGCGTGAGCATGACATCAGGAACATTAAACAAAAACTCGCCGAAATTCGCAGGCAGATAGTGTCGTTTATTAATGGCTTATCGGGTTCAGCGCCGGATACGAATGAGGAAGTGCGACTACAAGTCGCCGCTCTCTCCGTATCGCTTGAACGAGTACGGAAAGAGGAAGAGGCGCTCGCAGAAGAGCTTGAGAATTTGCGCCGGAAAATCGCGGGAGCGCGCGAGGCGAGCCTCACGGCGGAACGTGATCTCGTTTCACTCGAATCATTGGTGCGCGAGGCTCAAGGGAAACTGAGTTCATTAAGAACGACGCGCGGAATACTTGCCGATGCGAAGCGGCGTTTTGAAGAGGAGGTGAGAGAAGGAGTTGCTCTTATCGGTGCTTCGATGCGCTCGTGGGAGGGGGCACTGATTCCTGATGGTGCGCTTTCGGAAGAGCGTAATGTGCAGGAGAAGCGCCGGCGTGAGATAGAGCGTTTGAAAATAAAGATAGAGGAATCGGGTGTCGGGAGTGGCGAGGCGATAGTAAAGGAGTTCACACAGACGAAAGAGCGTGATGAATTTCTTGCGCGGGAGCTTGTCGATCTAGAAAAATCTGCGGGCTCGCTCAAAGACATCATTGCGGAGTTGGAAAAGACGATAGACGTGCGATTTCATGATGGGTTGAAGCATATCAACGAGGCATTGACGGGTTTTTTTGAGAAGCTTTTTGGCGGTGGGCATGCAAAACTTTTTGTGGAAGAGCCGCGTCGCGGCAGGCATGGTGCCAATTCTCTCGACGAGGAAGATGAGGAAGATATACTTGAAGAAGAGGAGTTATATGCCGGGCTCAGTATATCCGTCTCGCTTCCTCGAAAGAAGATCCGAGGACTTGAGGTTCTCTCCGGTGGTGAGCGCGCGCTTACCTCTATCGCACTTATTTTTTCTATGACGCAGGTGAACCCACCGCCGTTCCTGATATTGGATGAAACCGATGCCGCGCTTGATGAGGCAAATAGCCGACGTTATGCCGACATGGTTCGTGAGCTCGCAGCCAAAAGCCAGCTTATCGTCATCACGCACAACCGTGCGACCATGGCCGTAGCAGACGAGCTTTATGGTGTCACCATGGATGCAAGCGGTGTATCCAAGTTGTTGTCGGTAAAACTGGAGGAAGCCGAAAAGGTAGCGAAATAGAGAAAGATTGTTTTCTAGAGTGCCGAGTGTTATAGTGTCGCAGCACCTGCCCGGTTAGTCTGATTTTGGCTAACCGTAAGGAAACGGACTCTCAACGGAGGCACTTACGCCAGAAGGGAGATGGGAAAACGAAATTTATTACTTTTAGAAGTCATTCTTAGCCGAAATTTATACTATCGGGTATGTTAAAAATAAGAATG
>DPYD01000005.1 GCA_003545515.1 Candidatus Kaiserbacteria bacterium
ACGCGCACATGTTGCGCGAGACGTCTACCGCCTTCTCGCAGTAACTGTATCTCCTCCGGAGTTCGAGCAATCATCCCGCCTTTTCTACGCTCATAATACGAAACGAATGTCTCGACTGAATAGAAAGGGCGGGAATCATCGTTCTATGTCGAGAGATGCAAGAATGCTTTGGTGGACAGTATCCACGTCCGGCTCTCCATCTATTTCATGACCAGTCCAGCCGCATTCCTTGAGAGTTTCGAACGATGGGATAACATCCTTCTCAAACCAAGCAAAGCGTCGCTCAAGCGCTTCCTCCGTAGCGTCGTCATGTCGTCCTCGCCCGATTAGTCGCGTACGCGCGGCATCTTTCGAAAGTGTAATCATAAGCGCGTGCAAACTCGAACGACCATAGAAACGAGCGATATCATCCGCCGCACGCGATTGATCCAGCCTTCTGCAAGTGCCGTCCAAAATAAGATGTTCGGAGCCGGTAAAAGATCGGTTGATAACATCCGTAAGGAGGTACACGGGTATAAATGAAGGCAGTAGACCGCCGGAGGACACAATATCGGTCGTCCGCTTTGCAAGCGAAGTGTCAGTTTTCATGAATTCTCTAGCAAGTGAACCCATTTCTGCACGAGTTACACTGCGCGACGGATCACGCTTCCCAAGGAAACGTTCTAACATATCGGCCTGCGTCCCTTTGCCAGAGCCGGAGATACCGAAAAACACTACGGTGATCGGGGGCATGATTATGCGAGAGTATAACCCTCTTTTCGTAGTATGGCCACGACATCATCAGCCGTTTCCCCGAGCATGCCGTCAGCATTCATGACGCGATAGTCATACTGCGGTGCGTGAACACGCAGTTCTTCCTCGGTAATACGCATGCGTTCTTCGAATTCCTCGTGCGACCATTCCGGAGAACGCGCACGCAGACGCTTCTTAAATTGCCCGATAGATTCCGGCATTATGAAGATTGTGGTCGCATCGTACCTTTTCTTCAAAAGTCGCGCGCCCTCGATGTCCACTTGCGCGAACACCGTCTTCCCTTGCGCGATTTTCTTTTCGAGGTCCGGAAGATATGTCCCGTAGTAAGTGCCGAGTCCGGGAACGAAACGATGCTCCGGTATATTGCCGGAGGCGCGTTCTTTGTCAAAACGCTCCTGCGAGAAGAAATGGTAATCCTTACCCTCCTGCTCTCCGGGACGCTTCGCGCGCGTGGTGACGGTGACGAGTCGCGTGCAATTCGGATGCCGACGTACTATCTCTGCAATGAGAACATTCTTGCCACTCCCGGAGGGACCTGCGATGACAACAACTTGCCTCGTCATGAAGTAAAAAGTAACAGGTAAAAAGGAAAAAGTATAATTGAAATCTACTTTTTACTTCTTACTTCTAAATTTTTACTTTTCTCTTGTTTTAGTATTCCCTGATGGATGTCTGAGCGTCAATCTTCTTTATGACATCGAGAACTACCATTACGGCTATCAAGAGCGCCGTGCCGCCAATGGTAAATGTCGTTATACCGGTAATGCCCTGTATAACGATGGGAAAAACTGCGACCGCACCAAGAAACGAGGCGCCGACCAAGGTGATACGCGTGATTATAGTGCCAAGGTACTCCGCCGTGTTATTTCCCGGTCTCACACCTGGAATGAAAGCGCCGTTTTTCTGGAGATTCTTGGCTATTTGATTCGGCTCGAATGTGATCGCCGTGTAGAAATAAGTAAACACGAACACGAGGACAAAGTAGAGAGCGCCGTAGATCCAATTGTTCGAGAGCGCATTGGCAACCACGGTCGCAGGTACCGAGAGTAGTGTAACCGAACTTTGAGCAAGAAATGAAGCAATCATCTGCGGGAACAGGAGGAAGGAGAGGGCGAATATAATCGGGAGTACTCCGGCCTGATTAACGCGAATGGGGAGGTACGTGGATATACCGCCTAAAACCTTCGAACCGCGCACGCGTCGAGCATACGTCACAGGGATGGGTCGCTCCGATTCGGTGATAAATACGACTCCCGCCGTTATGAGAACCGCGGCGGCGGCGAAGCCGATATAAGCCGGAAGTTGCGACACGTCAAAGGCAAAGAGGAGTTGAGCGAATGCGGAAGGGATAGAAGCCACGATACCTGCGAAGATGATGATGGAAACTCCGTTACCTACGCCGAATTCCGTTATGAGCTCCCCTATCCACATAATAAGAAGCGCTCCCGCCGCTATGACCATAATATTTGCGAACATCTGCAGGGGATCCAGAGGAGGCACGATGCCGTTTTGACGCAACAGTATAAGAAAACCGAACGCCTGAATGAACGCAAGCGGCACGGTGAGATACCGCGCATATTGCATAAATCGCGCGCGTCCCGCATCGCCCTCTTCCTGATACATTGACTTGAGTTTCGGCGATAGAACGGTCGAAAGTTGCATAATGATAGCGGCGGTTATGTATGGCGCCACACCTATCATCATGATGGAAAGATTGGAGAAACCGCCGCCTGAAAATACATTGAGGAGTCCGAGGAATTGATTCCCGCTAAGAAGATTTTGGAGCTCGACGACGTTGATGCCGGGAATGGGAATAGCCGCAAGAATACGGAAGACTACGAGAGCGGACAGGACGAAAAAGACCCGATTGCGCAATGTTTCGTCTTCGATAACGAGCTTAATTTTGCGTACGAAAGCGTCCCACATATGTTATATGATACTCCCCCCGGCGTTCTCGATAACGATGCGAGTGGAAGCAGAGACCGTAACCCCTTTGAACGAAAGTTTTTTCGACAGAACGCCTCCTCCTATGACCTTAACAAACGGTTTCTTCCCGTGCGTACGCAGATGCAGACGCTCGGCAAGAAGCGCTGATGTTATTTCTTCGCCTGCAGTGAAAAACGGTTCTATGCGCGCGAGAGAAACAGGAATTGCACGCGAGCGATCACCTACTACAGAGCGACCGCGGTTTTTTCCGAAACCCCGCCGCTTGGGAATCTTTTTAATGATATCGCGCATCTCCGGCCGTTTCTTTCGGCCTGCACGAGCATTCTGACCCTTAGTGCCGCGACCCGAGGTCTTACCACGGCCGCTCGACTGGCCGCGACCAACGCGCTTCTTCGAGCGCATCGTCATTCTTTTGAGTGTATGTAGTCCTGTCATAATTTTTTACGCAAATTTATTTATTTGTACTCGCCGTCGGCCGTTTACTGATTTTCCGAAGCGCTTCAACGGCGGCACGAGCATTGTTGATGGCGTTTTTACTGCGTGAAAGCAACTTTGCGGTCACGTCAGTGACACCGCCAAGTTCAAGAACCGCACGTACGCTCGAACCCGCGACCAGGCCGCTCCCGGACGAAGGGCGTATCGCGACAACCGATGCGCAATACTTCGCCTCCACGTCGTGCTTAATGCTGTTACTTTTCGTGAGTTCAAGCGTCAGCATGTTGCGTTTGGCGTCACGCATCGCTTTTTCTATGGCAAGCGCGGTGTCGGACGCTTTCCCCAATCCAACGCCCACCCTACCCTTTTTATCGCCCAAGACCATCGCCACACTGAAATTGAAGCGCCGACCGCCGGCCATAACACGTGCGACGCGGCGGATGCCGATAAGTTTCTGATCAAATTCACTCCTAGCTCCGTCACGTCCGCCCCGCGGAGTACGTCGAGTGCCGCCACGTCCTCGTTGTGGAGCACCTCTACGTCCACGCGCTGGTCGCACATCTTGTTTTGATGAGGAAGAAGAATCGGCACTCGATTCTTCCATAGATACGCTTGCCGTTTCTTCACCGGGAACGGCAATGATTTCTTCTTTTTTTGCTGTAAATTCAGATATCATATCGTATTAAAAGTCCAAACCGGCCTTTCGGGCCGCATCTGCAAATGCCTTTATCGTTCCAAGATATTGGAACCCGCCGCGATCAAAGACTACTTTTTTGACCCCTTTTTCCAGAGCATGTTTTGCGAGAGTAATGGCGGCATTCTCCGCCCGCTCACGTGGTGTTGCGCCGTTTTCATCCGCAGATGAAATAAATGCTATCGTGACACCCTTTGTATCGTCAA
Organism: Candidatus Kaiserbacteria bacterium; assembly: GCA_003545515.1. Classification (GTDB taxonomy): domain Bacteria; phylum Patescibacteriota; class Minisyncoccia; order Phycocordibacterales; family UBA2100; genus UBA10103. Next base: position 4,036 of record DPYD01000005.1, read on the forward strand.
TTACTTGAGCCACAAGACGTGTGTTGGACTTATGTACAGAAAGGCGAGGGCGTTTTTCGGTGCCCACAACTTTCGCGCGCACGCGTCGATGACGACGATCTCGTTGCTCTATTTTGGTCAATGATGTTGTCATACCGTTAATTAAAAGTCCTATATACTACGCTGAAGCCGCAGCTGCCTTTTTACCTTGTTTCATTCGAATTACCTCACCTTCATATCGTATTCCCTTGCCCTTATATGGTTCCGGCTTCCTAACAGCGCGGATCTCTGCGGCAAATTGCCCCACTTGCTCTTTATCGGCTCCGGAAATGGAAATGTTGTTCTTATCTACCGAAACAGCAATACCTTCAGGAACAGTGACGAGTACCGGGTGTGAAAAACCAACTGAGAGTTTCAACTGTTTTCCGGCAAGTTCCGCTCGATATCCTATTCCTTCTACCATAAGATTCTTCGTAAACGGCTGTGTTACGCCGGAAATCATATTACGAACGTGCGCAGCATACGTGCCCCACAGTGCGCGCGCAAGACGGTTGTTTTTAACGGGGGTGACGGTAACAGTACTGCTGTCAACCGAAACTGAAACAGCAGGATGAATTGCGCGCCGGAGCGTTCCACCTTTCCCCTTCACAATAAGCTCGCTTGAAATAACTGACACTTCAGTGCCCGCGGGGATTTTTATAGGAAGTTTTCCAATTCTACTCATAGGAAAAAGCTGACAGCAGAAAAACCGCCCAGTTTGTATTCTGTAAACTGTAAACTGTTATCTGTAAACTGTTTTGTTACCATATCTCAAAAAGTACTTCGCCGCCCACCTTTTCTTTACGTGCCTCTTTATCGGTAACAATGCCTTTCGGGGTAGAGAGAATTAGAGAACCATGGCCATAACGGACTGGCCTAACTTCTCGCACGCCTATATACACCCGACGGCCGGGTTTCGAAACACGTCGCATACCGCGAATGACATGCGCCCCACTTTCATCGTACTTGAGTACCACATCCAGTGTTTTATGTACTTTCTTTCCCTTTTTCTCCGCCGCCTGTACATATCCCGCATCTTTAAGTTTTTCCGCAATTGCCATTTTAAGGGCAGAATACGGGATGGACACCGACGCTTTACCGATGGCGCCCGCGTTTTTAATGCGGATTATGAAATCACCGACAGTATCGCCTACCATGAGCTTTTCTTTATTCCCGGTATGTTCCCTTCAAGCGCCTCGTCGCGGAAGCAAATACGGCAAAGATTGAAATCGCGCATAAAACCTCGGGGACGACCGCACTTGAAACAACGCCGCACAGTGCGACTCGAGAACTTCGGCTTGCGATTCGCCTTTGCGATCATTGATTTCTTGGCCATAGACATAGCGCCACGGAAAGGGAGATTTGAAGCTCTTGCACCCTGCCTTGCGGCTCCGGGTTATGGACGCTTCTTCATGTGACCCTGTTCTTCTTCCAACCTGTGGTAAAAAAACAAGGCCCCCTGCGAGGCCTGCCCACTATAAGCGAGATGAATATGGAAGTCAAACCTTTGTGGTATATTAGGAACTAGATGTTCAAGAAGGAGAAAGAACATGACGACTATCGAACAGTTCTTTGGGCTCGAATCCTATGTGAGCCCTTCTTTCATACGCGACCCACTCTCTCGAGCTGCCGACAGAGATTTCTCGCTTGTATATCGAGCGCTTCAATCGACCCCGCCTGTCGAGAAGACGTATCGCGGTGGATTCATGTGGCGGAAGAGGCGCGTATGCTTTGTATTGCTCCTCGACGACGTCATCGCTCGGATTCACGAACTCAAGAAGGCTCGCCGCGCAAAAGGCCGCACGTGAGTGCGGCCTTTCCTTATCTTCATTTCTTAAGAGCGCAGCGGCACTCCGAGATGACGCAAAAACGCTTCTGCTTCCTTTTTGTTCTTGGCGCTGGTTACGATAGTAACCGCGACGCCAAATATGTCCTTTGACTCCTCGTCGGCAGTCTCCGGAAACACGATGTGTTCTTTGAGACCGATGGTTATATTTCCCATCTCGTCGATCACTTTGGATGAAATCCCGCGGAAGTCTTTTACGCGCGGGAGTACGATATGGACAAGCTTGTCCAAGAACGACCGACATCGTTCTCCGCGTAAGGTCACTTGGTATCCTACGACATCGCCCTTGCGAGTTTTGAAAGCCGCAATGGATTTTCTCGCTTGACGCGGGGCTGGCGCTTGGCCTGTAATACGAGCGAGTCGCTCCTGTATAAGTTCGTGGCGCTTCTTGTCCTTCCCAGTGCTGACACCTGTAGAAACGACAATTTTCACAACGCGGGGCGTCTGCATAACATTCTTATAACCAAGCGTGTCTTTGAGCGCGTTGAAGGTGTGTGATTGTGAGGTCGTTTTTGTCATACGTTATTTGATCTGTTCACCGCTTTTTACTGCAACTCTCTGATATACACCATCCGTACGCAAAATCTTTATGCGTGTCGGTTTACCGCTTTTTGGATCTGCAAGCATCACATTAGAAACATGGACTGGCATAGATTTGTCAACTATCTGCCCTTTGCGAGTACTCTGTGTTGCGCGGCGATGTCGCTTCACGATGTTCAGGCCGTCTAGAACGATCATATTCTTACTCGGAAGAACCCGAACGATCGTGCTCGAACGCCCTTTGTCCTTTCCGGCGATCACTATTACTTTATCTCCTTTTCGTAATTTCATCCCGCTCTTTCTATACTGATAATTGATCGGGTGCAATGTGCGTAAGAAATCTGCTGCAGACGGGCCATGGTATCCATTTCAGAAAGGGCGGGATTCATACTATCTCTGGCGCAAGCGAAGCAACTTTCTGATATCCTCGTTCGACTATTTCACGCGGGATAGGCCCAAACACACGATTTGCCTTCGGTTCTTTCTTGTCTGTCTCAACCAACACGGCCGCATTTTCATCAAAACGAATATATGAGCCATCCTTCCGACGAAACGCTTTCTTCTGTCGAACAATGACCGCACGATGTATATCTTTCTTCTTAACAAGTTTTCTCGGCTGAGCCGTCTGAATAGAGAGAACAACTTCGTCGCCCAGTTCAGCATAACGTTTACGAGTACCGCCCAGTACCTTGAAAATACGTCCGGTTATTCCTCCGGAGTTGTCGGCAATCTTCACTATGGAGCGGTCGTGCAACATATGGATTAGCTTTTAGCTTCGAGCTTCGAGCTTCAAGGAAATACGTTCAACTAGCATAAAGTTTTTGCGCTTGGAGATGGGCTTTGTTTCCCGAATAATAACCTTGTCACCGACGGCCGCCGTATTGCCCGGATCATGAACGAGATATTTCTTTGTTCTCCGCATATACTTCTGATACTTCGGATGCTTGACGTAGCGCTCTACAGATACTGTGACAGTATCCTTCATCGCCGCCTTAATGACAACACCGCGCAAGAACTTACCTTTAATTACAGTATCATTCATGGTTGCGGCAGATTACTCTGTTTTTTTGCGAGAAGCAACCGACCTTGTGACAAGCTCAGTGAGAATCTTTGCTATCTCACGACGAAGATTACGACCTTCACGCACGTTCCGCGTGCGGCTTCCGCTTTCATTGAACCGGAATACGCGTAGTGCCTCTTGCTTCGTTATAACCTCTTTCTCGAGTTCCGTATCCTTCCAATCGTTGTAATCTGTTTTCTTCATATACCTATACTCGCTATACTCGTGCAATAACTTTCACTTTAAGCGGTAGTTTTGTCCCGGCTTTGCGCAAGGCCTCACGCGCAATAATCTCCGATGTGCCATCTATTTCAAAAAGTATCCGGCCCGGACGTACTTCAAAAACGTAGCCGGCAACGTCCCCCTTTCCGCTTCCCATGCCCACTTCCGCGGCTTTCTGTGTAAATGGCCTATCGGGAAATATGCGTACCCAAATTTTCGCACTCTTTCCGCCTGCGCGAGTCAGAGCACGTCGCGCCGATTCTATTTGGTTCGATGTAACGCGCGCAGGAGTCAACGCCTTAATACCGAACGAGCCGAACGCGACAGAGATGCCGCGCGTGTCTGGGTTTGACATACGCACGCGGTGCCTTCGCCCGGTCTGCCACTTTCGGAATTTTGCTTTTTTCGGTGCTAACATGGTAGATTTTTACTGAGCAAAGCGATGATAAAAATCACCACCCCTCACCAGTTTCCGTGCCAATTTATTATTATTTTGACTACGCGAGCTTATCATACGTTTAGCGATTTCGTAAATAAATAACTGATGAAACTGGTGAGGGGTTCTCGAAAAACATAGTCGCTCATTTCTTCGCTCCTTGTTTTTCGGAAAATATATCACCGCGATAAATCCATACCTTGATGCCTATAACACCGTACGGAAGATACGCTTGTTCACGTGCAAAATCGACATCGGCACGTAGTGTCTGAAGTGGAACTCGGCCTTTCTTTATCCCTTCTTGTCGAGACATTTCGGCTCCTCCGAGACGTCCAGCGATTGAAATGCGCACGCCTTGAACATCGCGGTTTGCCATTACTTTTTCTGCCGTTTGTTTGAGAACCCTCCGGAACGTCTGTCGTTTCTCAAGACCTTCGGCGATCATATAAGCAACGACCGGTGCTTGGGATTCGGGTGAACGTACTTCCTCGATATCGAGGTGCACTGTGCGTGGAGAAGCCGCTCCGCTGGAGGCGGAGCCACCGCTAATAATCGGGACGGTTCGCCCTATCTTCTCTATCTCCTTCGTGAGTTTCATACTCCCTTCGCCGCCGCGCCCAATAACAAGACCGGGGCGCGACGTCTTGATGAGCACGCGAATATGTTTTGCGTCACGTCCTATTTCAACAGACGTAACATAATGGCCGCGCAAGCGCTTGCGGAGATACCTTCGAATCGCGGCATCCATCATGACATTCTCGCGGTACTGCGCAGGAGTTTTCGCAAACCATCGAGATTTCCAATCGCGGATGATACCAAGTCGGTGTGCGTATGGGTGAACTACGTGGGTCATAAGAATAGGCAATGATGAATAGGCATTAGGCACTAGGGGACACGGAGGCAAGCGGCTTTTGTTTTTTTCCTTGTGCCTTGTGCCTTGTGCCTTGTGCCTTCTTTCCGGTGGTGCCGAGTTCAATATATATAATAGATCTAATCTTCCGCACGGTGCCTGCACGGCCGCGCGCAAATGGACGATAACGACGCATTACGGAACCCTTGTCTACCGTGACTGTCTTCACAAAGAGACCTTCCGATGTATGACCGGCACTCTCAGCGCTTGCGACCGCAGAATTCAAAAGTTTGCTTACTGCGGGACTCGACTTCTTTGACAAAAATCTGAGCGCTTCGCGTGCAGACGAAACGGATTTGCCGCGAATAAGGTCGACGACGAGTCGAACCTTACGCGGTGACTGATGATGATTCTTGAGGGTTGCGCGCATACTATTTTTTCTTGGCGGTGTCCGCGCTCGCTTTCGCCGCCTGTGCCGCCGATATTTCAGCTTGTTTTGCCGCTATCTCGGCTTCCTTCTGCATCTTGCCGCCGTGCCGAATGAACTTAGTCGTTGGAGCAAACTCTCCGAGTCGGTGTCCAACCATGTCTTCAGTAACAAAAACTTCCTCGAAATTCTTTCCATTGTGGACCGAGAGAGTATGACCGACGAATTCCGGAGCTATTTGTGAGGCACGCGCCCATGTCTTAATAGCGTTCTGCCCACTCCCCTGCGCAGAAATCTTTTTCATCAACTTTACGTCGACGTATGGTCCTTTTTTAAGTGAACGAGTCATATAGAAAATGCACTATACCTTGATTATTTGCGTTTTCCAACTTTTCGCCGACTGACGATGAAGACGTTGGAGTACTTCTTCGGCCGCCGCGTTTTCTGGCGTTTGCCTGCGGGTTTACCCCACATGGTTCTCTGCCGTCTGTGGCCGCGACCCGAGCGGCCTTCGCCTCCGCCATGCGGGTGGTCAACAGGATTCATAGCCGAGCCACGAACAGTCGGCCGTCTACCCATCCAGCGACTGCGCCCGGCTTTCCCAATGACAACAAGTCTATGCTCTTCATTGGACACTTCACCGACAGACGCCCATGCCGTGCTTATTATTCTGCGAACTTCGCTCGAAGGCATTTTGATGTGGGTGTATCCCGCGTCTTGCGCCACGACTTCTGCATAGATGCCGGCAGAGCGAGCGATTTTCCCACCGTTTCCCGGCTTCAACTCTACGCTGTAAACGAACGTGCCCACGGGTATGTTCGAAAGCGGCAGGCGATTTCCCGCTTTTATAGGCGCGTTCTCGGAAACAACGAACGTATCGCCGACCGCAAGCGAGCGAGGTACTACAATGTAACGCTTTGTACCGTCCTGGTATATCGCCAGCGCGATGAAAGCGCTTCTGAACGGATCATACTCTATAGAAGCGATGCGTGCTGGAATATCTTTTTTATCGAACTTAAAATCCACGTCGCGCAATCTGCGTTTGTGGCCGCCGCCATGATGGCGCATCGTGATACGTCCGAATGCATTTCTCCCGCCCGTCGAACTCTTACCCTTCATAAGAGATTTTTGTGGTTTTGCGCCGGAAAGTATCTTTCTATACTCAATTCGGCTCATGCCTCGCGTTCCCGGAGATGTTGGTTTGAGTTGTTTCATAAATGATCTTTGTTAAATGTCTAAAGCACAGGAACCAGAATTATTAAGAGCATAAAACACAGGAACCAGAACACAAATAAAACACAGAACACAAACTACCAAAAGCACAAACACCGCAATCCGTATTTCTTTCCCCATATTCGTTTATGTTTTGTGTTTTTTTCATGTTTGTGTTTTATTTGTGTTTTGTGCAATTTGTGTTTTGTGCTTTTTGAATGTGTGCATATCTGTGTTCTGTGTTTTAAGAAACGGTGATGGTTTCTCCTTTCTTGAGATAGACATACGCCTTCTTGCCTCCGGACTTCACTCCAAGACCTCCCGTACGGGCGCTGCGCTTTTGTTTTGCGGGAACGGTAACAATGTGCACCATGCGAGGCGTCACGTTATACACGGCAGACACGGCACGCGCTATCTCATGTTTCGTCGCGCTCGGCGCAACATCAAAAAGGTACGCTCCTTTCTCTGTGTGCAGGGTGGCCTTTTCCGTTATACGCGGGCGTCTGAGAATATGCGCAAATCCTTTCACGGCACGCACATTTGAGGAAGAATTATTTTGCGCAACCTTGGCTTTCCCGTCCGTAATCTTCTTGGCGGTAGCCGTTGAAAGCTCCTCTTTCTTGGAAGAGGTTGCCTGCGATGTATCTTTCTTAGTACGTCCAAAAATGGCCATAGAAATAACTTTTAGCTTCTAGTTTTTATCATCGAGGAATCCGAGGAGGAAGATGCGGGCTTTGAACGTGCTCGATTCTCAAGAAGCGCGAGAGACACTTGAGGATTCTCGATAACGATATAGGTACTGCCGAGAACAGCAACCGGGTTCAGATCGCGTGTGGCAATGCACTTCACGCTACCAATATTCCGAAAACTTTTATGCGACGCGCTCGCATCATTCGTAAGCGCTATAAGTGCGGCATTGCGCTTTTTTCCGGCAATTCTCTCAAAACCGGATAAGTTAGAGAAGGCGAGGAGTGTCTTTTTAGCATTAGCGGTCGAGGGTGCGGTGAATCCGAAAGAATCTACGAGAAGCAGTTCATTATCCCTGAGTTTGCGAGACAGAGCCATGAAAAGCGCTTTGGCGCGCATTTTCTTAGGAATTACGCGCGCATAGACTTTCTCGTTCCGTGGACCATGCGTAACGCCGCCACCTCTCCAAATTGGACTTCGGGTAGAGCCGTGCCGCGCACGTCCGGTTCCCTTCTGTTGCCACGGCTTTTTGCCTCCGCCTCGCACTTCACCGCGGAACTTCGTGTGCGCGATAGGCGTGCGGGCATTAGAAAGCATCGAGGTAACAACTTGATGCATCAGGGCGTCGTTCCACGGCACGTCAAAAACAACGGCTGGTAACTGAATTTTGCCCGCCTCCTTGCCGGTTGACGTATATAACGTTGCTTGAAGTTCTTTTTTCATAGTTGTTTTTGACGTCGCGGAATAATGCGGACATGACGCGGGATTATACAGAAGATTTCCGCGTGCGTTCTGCATTATTCGGCGTCAGTTTCGCATTTGACCGTATTTCGACAAGCGTTCCCGGTCGCCCCGGAAGTGCTCCGGATATAACGAGAGTACTCGTCGTTGGATCAATCTGAAGCACGCGAAGATTTTTTACCGTAACACGATTCCCTCCCATACGACCTGCCATGCGCATTCCCTTCACGACACGTCCGCCTGCGCGACCACCGCCACCGATGGAACCCGGAGAACGCTCCTTATTTTTCTGGCCGTGACTTCTGGGGCCGCCGTGGAAGCCGTGTCGCTTCACGACTCCTTGGAATCCTTTCCCTTTCGAAATGGCCGACACAGTGACAACGTCGCCCGGGGTAAATATTGATATATCAACGTGCGCGCCGGTTTCCGGGCTCGCTTCTCCAGTTTGAAGAGGAAACTCGCGCAGATATCTGAATGGTTTTCCTTTCTGCGCTTTATTAACGTTCGAATCTTTCTTATCACCAAAGCCAATTTGCACTGCCTCATAACCGTCAACCGTAGAGGATTTGACCTGTGTTACCGTCAAAGATCCCGCATTCACGATCGTTCCAGCAGAAACAACGCCCTTCTCATCGAAGATCTGGGTCATTCGCCCTTTTGTCCCGAGCATATACTTCATAGTTTGTAGTATGTAGAACGTAGTTCGTAGTTAAAAATACAAACGCCCTCAATGGCGAGGGCGAACCTCATTCCATTGGTCCAGCTCCAGTTTTGTTATTTCTGGAGTAAACCCCAAAATGGGGCTGGACGTGGGTGCGTGCAGTCTACAGGAAGACTTGAGGAAAATCAAATTCTTGTACGAGTCCAGTACATTTGGCACTCCTTGGCCGATAATGTGGACACAATATTACCCGAGGTGTAACCTCCCGAGGTTTAACCTCGGGAGGTGGTGGGAAGTTATGGTGGGAGGTTAAACCTCGGAAGGTGGTGGCATGCAGTGAACCCAGAAGGTGTCACCTTCGGTGATTCACGTTGAATTGCCGCATGGACTCCCTGTTTTAGAGAATCTCAAATGTATCTGAACTTATTCAATTCTGGACGTCGACTCTGCTTCGCTTGGCGTCGGTATGACTTCTTGCGGATGTTTGTGATGCATCTTGAGCATTGCCCACAACACGAGCAAAAGTGCCGCGGATGAAAAAAGAAGCAAAAGAGGGACAAAGCTCCCGCCAGAGAATCCGAATACCTCGTTTAAAGCGCAAAGTACAGCGGGGACCCGCCCGCATGAATTCGACACATCAACGGCGCCTTCTTCACCAAACGCGGGTTCCTCCGGTTGCCATGTAATGTCTTCCGCAGAGACACCCTGTTTTTCAGCCACTTCAACAAGTGCGTCAACCAGTTGTTCAAACTCCTCTTGCGACAACGAGACCGAACTTGGATCCGAACGCAGAGAAGTCTCTATCGTTGCGCGCAAATCGCCTGTCTGCGCCGAGGATTCGGCAGACAGACCTTGGGCATTGAGGGAAACTATCGGAAAAAGAAGAAGAAGGGTGGTGATCGCCAAGCCCGCACAGGTGATATGAGAGAAAAGATGTCTGGAAGAATCCCGCATAGGAACATTGTACCATCCGCCCAAGTGTGCACGCACATCAATCCCCAATCATCGATCTCTTGAACAGACTTAGTAATTCTTTCTATCTCTCCTCAAATACCGGGATTACATTAACCGTTTTAGTTGCGGTTATTGAAGGAGGCGACGCATTAGGAAGCGCGGTGCACGAGAGTGTATATATCGTTTGTTCCGTAATAGGAAGTGTTTCCTTACCACTAAGACCCGAGAACTTTGTCCCCCAACTATCGCCGTTGGTCCCGGAAACCGAGCATGACGACACGTTTCGAGAGTCCCAATAAACGCGAGTTGTTTGTCCTTTGCGCACAAGTGACGGTATAACCTGTAGAGTGGAGGATGCAGTGAGAACCTCATCGGGATCGTTGCAAGTAGTCCCAGAACATCCATTGGGACATATCTTCCAACGCTCCTGTGGGCAAGATAAACGTGCGGGATCTCCATAGTAAAGATCTCCATCCGCGGCACAAAACAGTATCCAATCACATGTGGCTTCAGAACAAAACAGGGCGGTTGCGCTCAATGAATTTGAGTACAAACTAAACCGTCTGGGGTCAGTTGTGTGATCATGCGCGCGAATACGATACTGATATGTCGTTCCTGGTGTTCTGTTTGTATCCACATAATTTGTGCCGCTTTTGATTACAGTGGTGCAACTTGAACCAACACAACGCTCGATGTGATAATCAGAAGCACCGGTTGATGTCCAGGCCAGAGTGATCCTCGATCCACCTGTTGAACTACAGCTAGGGGCGGCAGATAGGAGCGTCGGGACAATCATCTCTGGATTCTCATCCTCTTTTTCTACATATACTGAATCTGAATCAGTATCAGAACCATTTGTAC
>DPYD01000080.1 GCA_003545515.1 Candidatus Kaiserbacteria bacterium
CCGGACACGATAAAAAGCCGTATTGGTTCTCCCACCTGTGGCGCGGCTAACGCAACACCAAATTCCTCTTTTGCAAGGAGCGCCTTCATTTCTTTTATGAGATTTTGAAGATGTCTCCCCTTTATTTCAGATAGAGGAATACGTCCCGCTTTCCTACGAAGGATGGGATTCTTTTGTTCGGGTAAAATCGTTCGCATAGGGAAACTATAGAGCCCAATGCATGAAAAGAAAAGATACGCTCGTGCGGGTTAATGGTCGGTGAAATGCGGTACACTAATGGAGAATGAAGCACATCAAAATACATCTCAAGCGTACTGTCGATGAAACTCGCAAAACAGAGCGGGGAGAATTGATGCAATATTTTTGTAAACACCTGAATCATGCGCGTACACGGGACGGATTACCGCCGATTGCGATGGGGCATATGGGAAAGTTGTTGCAGAAAATCCCTACAAAAGATCTCTACTACATGAAGAGTGTATGTGACAATGCAAAAAACTTCTCGAAAAAGTTTTGGTATCTGTTAAATCCTGAAAAGTACACGCGTGATTGAAAAAAAGGATGAGGGCCGACCGGAGAGGGAGCTACGACCGGCCCTCACTTGCACGAGCCGTGTGGACAGTGGCTCGTGCCGCGCGCGCCAAACGGGGTTGAGGCGCGCGCACCACCCGAATTCATATCATTATTCTCTGCAGTGTGTCAAACGCGGCGAACCCGTAAGGGCGCCTATGCGAAACACGCCATACGATATACAATATTCGTCCCATATGATTTTCCCATTATCACCAAAATTAGGCATAGATCTCGGTACCACAACCGTTCTCGTATTCGTTCCGAATAAGGGTATTGTCTTGAATGAACCTTCGGTTGTCGCCGTCTCGCAAAGCGACAACAAAATCCTTGCGGTGGGGAATGAAGCGAAAGAAATGGTGGGACGCACTCCCGACGAGATAATCGCCTACAGGCCAATGAAAGACGGCGTTATTGCGGACTATCGCGTGACGGAGGCCATGTTACGTTATTACATCAAAAAGTCACTCGGCAAGTGGAATCTTTTTCGGCCCGAAGTCATGATCTCTGTCCCGGCCGGAGTTTCCTCTACGGAGAGGCGCGCTGTGGTGGAGGCGGCTACGAAAGCCGGAGCCAGAGAAGCATATGTCGTCAAAGAGCCAATTCTTGCCGCAATCGGCGCAGGTATCCCCATCCACGAGGCACGCGGACACATGATAGTTGACATTGGTGGCGGCACAACCGATGTGGCAGTCATTTCACTCGGAGGAATCGTTGCGTCTATCTCCGTCAAATGTGCAGGCAACGCCCTGGATCACGCAATCACCGATTACCTAAAGAAAAATAGTAATCTCGGTATCGGAGAGAAAATGGCCGAGGAAATAAAGATACAGATTGGCTCGGCAACACCAATCGATGAAGAATTAACGATGACTGTCAAGGGTCGTGATTACCTAACAGGATTGCCGCGCTCCATTGAACTGGGAACTAATGAAGTTGTCCGCTCCATAGGGCGTGAACTGCGCACCGTCGTAAACGCCATAAAAGATGTCTTGCAGGAAACGCCGCCGGAATTGGCCGCAGACATCATAGATAACGGTATCATCATGACGGGCGGTTCCTCGCTACTGCGTAATTTTCCTGAGCTTGTTTTCCGACGTACTGGTGTTCGTGCGCGCGTTGCAAAGGATGCACCGTTTTGTGTCGCAAAAGGCACAGGTGAAGCACTCAAGCATTTAGATGCCTATAAGAAAGCGATTATTACCAAACGGTAGCTTCTAGTTGTCAGGTTTCAGCTTTCAGGAAATACCACATACGATATACTTTTTTATATGAAGACCAAACTGGTGGGGAATGCGCACCTGATCACCGGAGGGTCGGAATCTATTCCTTCAATACTCAAACTGCTCGAGAAGGAGGGAATACGAGCCGGTAATCCGGATTTGTATGTGCGGACCTATACGCATTTCGGAGTGAACGAAGCGCGCGAGCTCTCGGATCGCGCTTCTTTGCGCGCCGTGGGAAAAGGACAGCGCATATTCGTCATTGCAACGGTACTCATGACATCAGAGGCGCAGAATGCGCTTCTCAAGACTCTGGAAGAGCCGCCGGCTGACGCGGTTTTTATGTTTCTCGTTCCATCACCCGACACGCTTCTCCCGACATTTCGTTCTCGTTGCCAGATACTCAAGCTATCACACCCTACCAAAACGGATGGATCTCTGGATGCGAGCGAGTTTCTTTCAGCGACGCGAGAGGCGCGCCTTGATATGTTGAAACCGCTTCTGGAGAAAGACGAAGACGACCTGCGCGACGTCGCCGCCATTCTCGCCTTCCTTTCTTCACTGGAACGTGAGATGGTGCAAGAGAGTCTTCGCGTGTCTTTCCGGGAGGGTATAGAATCGGTTTACCGCGCACGTAAGTACATTATGGACAAAGGTGCTTTAGTAAAGCCGCTTTTGGAACAGATTGCACTTCTTTCTCCGCGAACGTGATAGTATGTAAAAGCAATGCTCTACGATTTCAAAACATTCGAAGCAAAAATCACTGGCGCTAAGGAATGGCTTGCGAAAGAGTACCGTGGATTGCGAACCGGTCGCGCGTCTCCCGCGGTATTAGACGGCGTTTCCGTTTCGGCTTACGGTTCAATGACGCTACTTAAACAGGTTGCCGCAATCGGAGTTGAAGATGCGCGCACACTGCGCATACAACCATACGATGCCGGGATTCTTAAGGACATAGAGCGCGCCGTTTCGGCCGCCGATCTTGGCCTTGGCTCATCTTCTGACGGTGCCGTTCTTCGCGTTACATTTCCCGAATTAAGCGCCGAAAGACGCGAGCAACTTGTAAAAGTCGCGAAAGGAAAATTGGAAGAAGCGCGCACAACCGTGCGGTTGGCGCGCGACGAAGCGTGGAAGGATATCCAAGAAAAAGAACGTGCGGGCGAGATCACCGAAGACGATAAATTCAATCACAAGGAAGAAATGCAGAAGAAAGTAGACAAAGCGAACGAAGAGTTGGAAAAAGCATTTGAAGCGAAGGAAAAAGAGATGATAAGCTAGTACGTAGAACGTAGTTTATAGTACGTACTCGAAAGCTGCGCAATTACTGGCGAGCGTTGTGCGAGTGAAATGAAAATGTACTCATTTGCATTTCCGAGCCGAGGAGTCAGAAATTGGCGGAAAGCACTCGCGCTTGTGCGCAGGGAGTGTATTCCGACCCGCAGGGTAAACGCCCTGTAGAGTCGGAATGAGCCAATTTACGCAACCCTGATTTTTCAAGGCAGTGAAGGAGACACAGAGCACTCGTGTTAGGATTTTTCTTATGGTTGTTGGTTGTGCTGGTGGACGAGAAGACAGGGCGCGCAAGATCGTCTCGTACCTTAAGCGTGCGTATCCAAAGCCCAAGAGCGAACTTGCGTACAAAACACCATTTCAGTTTGCGGTTGCAGTTATACTCTCGGCACAATGCACGGACAAGGTCGTAAATCGTGTGACAGAGAGACTTTTCAAAAAGTACAAAAAACCGTCTTGTTTTGCTAACGCGGATCCACTTGTGTTTGAGCGTGAGATATCATCCATCCCTTTTTTCAGGAATAAGGCGAAGCACATTATCGCTACTGCCAAAATAGTTTCGAGAGACTTTGGCGGCAAGGTGCCACGTACAGCCGAGCAATTGCAATCGCTTCCCGGAATCGGATATAAAACCGCGCATGTAGTTCTCGGGGAACTTTTCGATGATTGGCCCGGTATCCCAACGGATACACACGTAAAGCGTTTCGCTCGTCGTTTTGACCTTTCGGACAACACGGATCTCAAGAAGATCTCGCACGATTTGGAGAAACTCATTCCGAAGAAAGATTGGAAGTACATCAATAACGGATTTGTCTTATATGGACGCTACGTATGCTCAGCGCGTCCGCATGACTGCACGAAGCACCCACTCACGAAACTGTGGCCGGAGGCCAACAAGAGATGGATGAAAACGCGCTAGATAAGGTACTATAGTCGAATGAAGATTATAGTTAGCGGTCTTGCAACAGAATACACGGATGAAGGAGAAGGGCCGGCCCTCCTCTTCCTTCCCGGCTGGATGAATACCCTTCACACATTTGACGAACTTGCGCTTTTGTTGGCATCAAAGTACCGAATTATTCGCCTCGACTTTCCCGGCTTCGGGGGAGGGACCGAATTCCCTCCGCTTGATTGGCATGTTGGGGACTATGCGTCCTTTGTACGTAATTTCACCGCAAAGATCGGGCTGACATCGTATGTACTTGTCGGGCATTCGTTCGGCGGGAGGGTTGCCATAAAAGGGGTAGCACAAGGCATTCTTCGTCCATCCCGCTTAATTCTCGTAGCATCAGCCGGTGTAGCAATGCACCGAACGTCCCGGAACCACTTTCTCACGTTGATTGCCAAGGTCGGAAAAGGACTGATGCATATTCCGCCCTTTTTTATCTGGCGCGGATACCTACGTAAGAAGTTATATGAAAGACTCGGAAGCGATTACCTGGCCGCAGGAGCGCTCTCACGAATTTACCTCAATACCATCAAAGAGGATTTGACCGAATATGCCAGAAAAATATCCATCCCCACGCTTCTCATTTGGGGAAGCGAAGATAATATGACACCCCTGAAAGATGGGAAACTTTTTGCGGAATTGATACCTGATTCCAAAATTGAAATATTTACCGGTATCGGCCATTCGCCGCATCGTGATTGTCCGCATGAAGTGTCGCGGCTTATAACGGAGTTTCTCGCATGATCCCGTTAAAGCTCTTGGCAGGGAAATTTACCTTAGACATTCCTGCGAGACCTATATGAATTCTCAGGATAAACTAAAAGTGATCAGTCCAGAAAGCATATGAACAATAAACGTCAGACCGTTAACGGGGCGAAGCGTTGGTTGTCCCGACGTCACTGGAACTATATTCGCAGTCTCGTCTACATGTTGCAGGCGAGTGAATATATCATTGTCGATTTCCTCAAATGGCATGAGCGAGTGAAGGATTTCAGATTTGTAGAGAAGCGCAAGCATCTTACATTCACGCCGAAGACAGTCATACTGTTTACACTCGGCTGGATCGTTCTTCTTGCGACCCTTAGTGGCGCGGTATTTGTTTTTTACACTATAGCAAGTCCGTGGAACTATTTACTTGCGGCACTCTTAGTGTTTGAAGCACCTCTTATTGCTATGGTTAGTTTGCTGTTTTTTGTGATTTGCATGCGCTTTGCTCAATATCCTGTTGAGCAATTTTTTATTGCGCGTACAAAAAAACATCTTATCGCCCATCGAGGAATCAAAATAGCTATCGCTGGCTCTTTTGGAAAAACTAGTATGCGCGAGGTTCTCAAGGCCGTTCTCTCCGAAGGCAGAAAAGTGGCAGCGCCGGGGGAGAGTTATAACACTCCACTTAGTATCGCGCGCTTTGTGAAAGAACTAAAGGGTGACGAAGATGTGCTTATTTTCGAACTGGGCGAATATTATCCAGGAGACGTTCGAAAGCTCGCACAGATGGTGCGGCCCGAGTGGGGTATTATTACTGGCGTCAACGAAGCACATTTAGAAAAATTCGGAGTACTTAAGAACACTACGGATACGGTATTTGAACTTGCCGAAAGTGTTGATGCGTCTCGCTTGTATGTGAACGGAGAGAGCGAGCTTGCTCGTGCGCGATCTAAAGGCGGCAATATTCTTTATACACGTTCCGGTACAGAAGAGTGGCAAGTAAAAAATCCAAACACCGATCTTTCAGGTATCACGTTTACACTGTTGAAAAACGGTGTTTCTATAAATGTACACTCAAGTGTTTGTGGTCTTCATGTACTGGGACCATTATCAGCGGCGGTGCATATTGCGTCACGGTTGGGGCTTGCAAGCCATGAGATAAGCGATGGTATAGCGAAAACAAAGCCGTTCGCGCATCGACTCGAACCGAAACAATGGCCCGACGGCGTTACATTTATTGACGATAGTTACAACGGGAATCCGGATGGTGCGCGCGCCGCGATAGAGTTTCTCGCATCTCTTCAGGGTCGCCGATTTTACGTTACTCCCGGCCTTGTTGAAGCTGGGCTGCGGATAAAAGAGGTGCATGAGGAGATAGGAAAACAGCTTGCAAAAGCGGGGATTGAAAAGGTTGTGTTGATTCGCACTTCGGTTGCTTCATATATGGAATCGGGATTACAAGCAGGTGATTTCAAGGGCGAAATTCTCCGGTACGACGATATGCCCTCCGCGCTTGCGGCATTGCGCGCGTTGGCACTCCCAGGCGACGTTATTTTGATACAGAACGATTGGCCGGATCAGTATGCGTGAAATAACTTTGAGCTTCAGGATATGAGCTTCTAATGGGAGTGTATACTAAGAATATGCGGAAAAACATAGCCGTTATTTTTGGAGGGAAAAGCGCAGAGCACGATATTTCCATAATTACCGCTCACGTTCCGATTATCGATTCTCTACTTGTAAACGGGAAATTTGACGTCTGGCCGGTATATATCGCCAAGGGCGGCTCATGGTACGCCGACAAGGCGATGAACAACCTCGCGTTTTTCAAGCAGGATGCGTGGGAAGAGAAAGTGGCGAAGATGAAGAAGATCGGGCTTCTTTTTGATAACGGGCTTGAGCTTGTATGGCCCGGCCTCCTATCCAAGAAGGTAAAGATAGACATTGTCTTTCCCGCCATGCACGGCACCTATGGCGAGGACGGTTCTCTCATGGGCCTTTTGCGCATGGCGGGAGCACCCTTCGTCGGATGTGATCTGGCTGCTTCTGCAGTTGCGATGGACAAAGTCTTGACGAAGCAGGTCGTCGCGGCGGAAGGGATGCCGGTCGTGCCATATGTATGGTTCACGCGCACGGAGTGGAAGGAAGATAAAGAAACAGTGCTCACGAAAGCAAAAACTCTCTCGATGCCTGTGTTCGTGAAGCCAGTGCACCTCGGCTCTTCGATAGGAATGACGAGGGTAAAGAATGAAAAAGAACTTCTGAATGCGATTGAAGTCGCTCTCCACTATGACGACAAGGTCTTGGTGGAGAACGCCGTCGAGCCACTTATTGAGATAACACTTCCTATCATGGGAAATGATAAACCGCGAGTAGCAGAATGCGAACGCCCGCTCAATAAGACGGAGTTTTTTGATTTTAATGATAAATATCTTGCTAATGGTAAAAAGAGTGAAGGGAGTGGAGCCAATAGTGCATATAGTGAAGTTCCGGCGAATATTGATGATGATCTCTCAAATAAGGTAAAAGAGCTTGGTGTTCGCGTATACAAAGCACTCGGTTGTGCTGGTATTGCGCGCGTTGATTTTCTTATACGCGCGGATACGAAAGAGATGTATGTAAACGAAGTAAACACGCTCCCGGGAAGTCTCTATCACCACAACTGGAAGAAGGCGGGTGTCTCCAATATGGAGCTTGTGCTGGAGCTTGTGCGACTTGCCGAAGATCGTTTCGTAAGACAGAAAGAAACGACATACACATTTCATTCAGATATCTTGCAGAAAGTCGGTTCATCCGGTAAGGTCGGTTTGAAAGTGTAGCATGGGCGAAAAACGAAAAATTGCAGTTTTCGACGTAGATGGGACGATCTTTCGTTCGAGCTTGTTAATACAGGTAGTGGACAGACTGGTTGATACAGGAGCTTTTCCGAAGGAGGCACGAAAGGTGTACGAGTACGCACATGAGAAGTGGCTCGACCGTGAAGGCGATTATCAAGAATACATTGATGGGGTCGTGAGGGCGTTTAACCGCCATCTTAAAGGAATTCACTATGGTGTCTTAGCTGACGCGGCAGAGGACGTAGTAGAGGCGCAGTGGAAACGAGTGTACCGATACACGCGCGAGCTTTTGAAAAACCTGAAGGAACGTGGATATTTCCTGCTTGCTGTCTCACATTCTCCAAAAACCGTGCTGGATAAGTTTTGCCCGCGCATGGGATTCGATAAGGCGTACGGTATTGTATACGAAATAGGTCCGCAAGATTGTTTTACGGGGCGCATGGTAGATGATCATCTTATACTGAACAAAGCAAATGTCCTTAAGCGCGCTGTCGAGAAAGAAGGATTAACGATTGCGCATTCCATCGGCATTGGGGACACTGAATCCGACATACCCTTTCTGGAAGTGGTCGCGAGGCCCGTTTGCTTCAATCCGAATATGAAATTGTACCGACATGCGAGGAGAATGAAATGGAAGGTTGTCGTAGAACGAAAAGATGTCATTTACGAATTGTAGTTCACGTTCAAAACACAAAGCACAGGAACCAGAACACAAACAAAACACAAAATTCAAACTACTGAAAGCACAAACACTGCATTCGTTTTGGTCTCTGATAAGTTTGTGTTTTCGGTCTTTATTTGTGTTTTGTGCACATCTGTGTTTTGTGCTCTCATTACAAAGTCATGTGTGACACACGAAGTTTTCAGAGGATTGTTTGGGACCACTTTGCCAAACATAGTCGCAAGACCTTGCCTTGGCGCCGCACGAAAGACCCATATCGCATCTTAGTGTCGGAGGTGATGCTTCAGCAGACGCAGGTTTCTCGCGTCAGCAAGAAATACCGAGAATTTCTCAATGCATATCCGGCGGTGCGCACTCTCGCCAAAGCGCCACTCGCGGACGTTTTGAGAGTGTGGAGCGGGCTTGGGTATAACAGGCGAGCGAAATTTCTGTACGACGCGGCGAAAAAATAGTCGAAAAGTATAACGGAAAGGTGCCGCATCTTTATAATGAGCTTGTCGAACTGCCGGGGGTAGGAGACTACACGGCAAAAGCCGTTCGCGTTTTCGCATGGAACAAGCCGGAAATCCTAATAGAAACCAACATTCGCACCGCATTCATCTATCATTTCTTT
>DPYD01000082.1:0-6407 GCA_003545515.1 Candidatus Kaiserbacteria bacterium
AACACCGATACGCGGTGTCCTCACGACACAGTGAGGTCTGACCTCACTGTGTCGATCCTCTATCCAAAGCCCGACTTTCTTCGAAAGCATTTTTCCATTCAAATGTTTATCTATCTTGAGCGCTTTCGTGAGCCGTGCCGGCCCATACACTAACTTTGGCATTGTGTCTTTTTCTACAAAACCGTTCTTCAGGCGTCTAGGGTCTGCAGTTCTATTAGCATATCGTTTCGCTAATGAATATAATTCCGACACGTTTTGTGATGCCAAAGTTAGTGTATGGGCGGACCCGACTAAAATTCCACCGCGAATCAAGACCGCTGCGGGATACTTCTCCTTGCCGCACACGATGTTGAGCATCCAATGCATGCCGTACGTGAAATATACATATATCGTTCCCGCCTCACCAAACATCGGCGTATTGCGGATAGTTTGTCCGCGGCTTGCATGCGAAGCTTCGTCGTCAAAACCATCGTAGGCCTCCACTTCGGTGATCATGAGCGACATCGTTCTGCCGTTAATACGGCGCACTAGATACTTTCCTATTAATCCTCGCGCAATGACGAGCGTCGGGCGTTCAAAGAAATCACGCTTCAGAAGCTTGGTGCGCATCCGCAAACGATACAATAAACATCACTGCGCCGCCTCATGGCGGCGCGCAAGAGAAACAGAGATACCTGCCGACACTGCGGCGAGAAGGAGTGCTATCGCAAATGCAACAATTATCGGTGCCAAAAATACGAACGTCCCTATTATTACCGCAAAGGAAATACGCCCGATGGCAAGCCCGATCTCTTTCAGTGCCGTGTATTCATCAATGAACGATCCCGCATCGGCTGATTGCTCGAACACGAACGGGTCAACACTCGTCCCACGCACAGGATGTGTGCTGTATGCATACGCGTCGGCGATAATAACGCCCAAGGCAGAACCGGTTACGAATCGCGCTACCCAACCTGAAACAGCGAACGTTACATGCGTGGATAGAGAGCGCTGTCGCCTAAACTCGGGAACCAAATTCCGATGGATGATGCGGATAAGAAGAATGCATAAGAGCGTAACGCTAAAGACAATACCGAGCGTCGCGTAGGACCCTCCGACGATGAGAAAAACGGCAAGCGGCCATACAAGAAGGAGTGCCGCGCCTTGCGCGCCCTCAAGAAACGAAATCCGCAAAATACGATTGTTGCGTCTTGTGAAAAGTCCTCGGAATGTTTCCGCATAGGAGAATGAGAAGCGTTCATGGATGTTTGGAATAAACAGAACGGGCAACGCGGCAATGACCGAGAAGGCCGCGGCTCCAAAGAGAAGTTTTACTGGTGCGTATGTTTCCGTAAGCAATGTTGCTCCCGCAAACGCAGGCACAAGCGCTAAAAGTAATTCATAGAACAAGCGATCGCGCGGGCGCGCACCCTCCGTATTTGCACGATTGAGTTCGTAAGGAATGAAGTAGAGGGCGCGATACGCGCCGAGAAAGATCGCGAACGCCGCTATTCCCCACAAGGCAGATTCTGTGCCATTGAACAGTCCTCCGAGCGTTGCGCCCAAAATTACGAATGCGGACGCGGAAAGTAAGAGCGCCCATACGAGTGCGCTACGCGTACCTCGGCGCAGATGTGCTGCGGCAACGGGAGTAAGCATAACCGTTATCGCCTGCGAGAGCGCATACATGATAAGTACTCCGGCAAAAGCGCGGGCGACAGAGCCCGACAAGCCGACAAAGTAATCAAAGACAAAAATCCACGCAAACACGTTCCCTATTGCAAGCCCCGCACGCAACAAAAAACGATGACCATGGAACATCACGTCAGCACCGCTTCGCTTCGCATCCGGCACTTCGAAAGAACTCATGGCGGATATACTAGGTTCCGCCTGACGAACCTTCACTCCGCGAAAGCGGGCGGTCATGGTACCGCTCAAGACGAAAGTATGGCGCGAGAAGAGGTGTAATCGCCACGACGGCATAACCGAACCAAATATTCCAATCGAAATACATCTGCCATCCCGTATATGGAACGCTAAAGACCCCGTCCAGAGTTGCCATCAAAAGAGCCCATGAAAGCGAGTATGGAAGAATATCAGGCCATCGATGAAAGCCCAGTGACAAACCCGCATATATCGTTATGCCGATAAGAATAAGGAGACTCGTAACGCGCGGTGCAAAACCCTCTATGAATCCATACGTTACAAACCCCGACCACATCAAGAACATGACGGCGTATATGACGATTCCCCATCCGAGAAGTTTTCCATAGCGCATATACACCATTATGCGTTACTCGGAGAAAAATAACTCTTTTCGATGTGGATATCGGAAGAGTGCGTATGAAGACCGTTTTGGAGCAAGATGCTCGAAACCAATAAAACAGGCCGCCCAGCCCTAGTTTTGCACTCGGTACTCGGTGACTCCGATTACACGAACGCATGCATTTGTTTTCCGTGCCATAACAAAACCCTCACTGCAAAACTAGGGCTGGGCGGCACCTGGCTGTTTTTTTGGATAGAGAAGCGGCCTCCGCCGCTCCATCTTCTACGCGCCATTCATCCCCGCGAGCTGTGCTGCGGGGTATTCTGTCGCTTCCCAATAACCTGTCTGTGCGGTGTCGGAATGCATTGGTCTACTGACCTTAATCTTACAGAGAACGCTTTAGGCACCGACTAATTCTCACCCGACGAATCCTTATCCGGCTTCTTTGAATCCATATACTGTAATTCCGTCTCGTCAGCGAGATCGGCGCGCCCCCCGTCATCTGAGGAAATCGCATCAATATCGAGTTTCAGGCGTTTGCGCATATTGTGTTTTATCTTTTCTTCCTGTACGTTCCGGAGCACTTCTTGAAATGCCGTAAACGCTTCGTCGTACTCTCCCTCGTCAAATCTTTCAGTTCCTGTGTTAAACGCTTCAAGCACTGGGTCAAGCGGAGCAGGGGCGTGTTCGAGAGTGGAGTTCATACTCATTTCGGCACCGTCAGATCCGGAAACGGCCGGCCTCTGGACTACGGCGGATACGGACGGCCTCGACCGTATAGTCAAATATTCGTTCTCGGCCTCTTTCTTTTTTGCGAACGCACGTTCTTGAACGTTCCGACCGGCCTTTAACGTAATTACGCGCTCTGTTGCCGCGCGCGCTTTTTCCACAGTGTCGGCATATGCTCTTGCTACTGCAAGAATGGGGCGAAGCTCTTGCTCCGCCTCCGGATTCACCGCAGAGAGCTCCGCGAGTACAGAAGTATGCGCTTTCAAGGTGGTCTCAAAATATGACTGCGCATCCGCAACTGCTTCGGTCTTGTCTTCTGCTTGTGCGAGCAAATCCGTGCGCATCTTAAAATCTTCCACATGTTTATCAAGACGAGATTTTATATCGGCGCGAGTGGAATCCGTCAAGCGACCCTCGATCGCAAGCACTCCCGCCTCCTCCAGACGACGCACCGCTAGAGTTGCACTCCAAAGTGTTTTTGCTTCTTCGGATACCGTCAGGGCGCCGCGAATACTTTTATTCACGGAGGTTTTAACCGGATAGAGTATGTCACCTGGCAGAGCCCCTTCAGCCGCATACGATGTTCCCGTGCCAATGAGAAACACGATGAGAATACCCGCAAGCACGGGACGAAAACCATATCCGTAAATTGGCTCATTCCGACCCGCAGGGTAAACGCCCTGTAGAGTCGGAATGAGCCAATTTACGAGAGCGGAATGAGAACGACCCCGGCGAAAGGCCGGGGTCGTTCTTGGTCAAAGGTAAATCGGCCGATTTCTGGCTCCTCCTACGTCGCCAGTAAAGGAAAACTACCAGCTCCTACCACCTCCGTTTCCACCTCCGCTTCCGCGTCCGCCGCCGTATCCGCCGCGTCCGCCTTCACGAAAGTTGTTGCGAGGTTCCATTGGTCGCGCCTCATTAACCGTAAGCGAGCGACCGCCGAAATCCTTGCCGTTCCACATCTCAATCGCCTTTTGCGCTTCCTCGTCGGAAGTCATTTCCACGAAACCGAATCCCTTGGAGCGGCCGCTCATCTTGTCCATGATGATTACGGCGCTATCCACGGCTCCGGCCTGTGAGAAGGCGTCTTTGAGCTCAGCGTCAGTCGTGCTGTAGGGCAACCCGCCGACGTATAGCTTCTTAGCCATTGTATTGTTGATTGTGCTTGCCCCGTTACAAACGTCTCATTGATGCTGACTAATTCTGATGACTCTCAGAAAGTCTTGATCGCAAACTTATGCAATTGCGCCGTTTTCAACGTTTTGCTACCGGGGTATTCCTTTAAACTGATGTAATCAACCCTTTCCCTGCCTTCCTCCGGTCTACACAACCTACGGCGCACTGGAAAACTACATTCACCACCAGCATACTCGCATGGTAGTAACAGTCAATACCCCCACTAAGAAGATAGGATTCGATTGAAGCATTCCACAAAACGTTGTGGTTAAAACTCGTGACGGTATATAATACTCTAATGTCGAACAGCTCCGGCTCCACATTTGCGAACGTTGCCCTTGAATTTGTTCGTGTCACGGAAGTCGGTGCCATCGCGGCGGCGCGGTGGATAGGTAAGGGTGACGGGCATGCGGCCGATAAAGCGGCGGTGGATGCAATGCGCGAGTATTTCAACGGAATAGATTTCAACGGAGAGATAGTTATAGGCGAAGGCGCGAAAGATGAAGCGGCGGAACTATATGTCGGCGAAAAGCTGGGAACGGGCAAAGGTCCGCTTTTCGAGATAGCGATAGATCCCTTGGAATGCACGGATTCGGTTGCAAACGGCCGGTCCAATGCAATTTCTGTCATCGCGACGGGACCAAAGGGTTCACTGTATCGCGCGGCGGATTCATACATGGAAAAGCTCGCAGTCGGCCGATTGGCCTCGCAAGTTATAGACCTCGATGCGTCAGCAAAAGACAACATCACTAAAGTCGCTAAAGCGCTCGGCAAAGATGTGTCGGAAGTCACCGTCGCCATTCTTGATCGTGACCGACACGAAACACTCATAGCTGAAGTACGCGCCACAGGTGCGCGAGTTCAACTTTTCACGGACGGCGATGTGGCGATGGCGATAGCGACGTGCCTTCGCGATTCCCCTATTGATATCCTGATGGGGCTTGGTGGAAGCGCCGAAGCGGTCATCTCCGCCGCCGCACTGCGCACGCTGAACGGCGAGATCCTTTGTCGTTGGAAACCGAAAGACGAAAAGCATGTTAAACGTCTGAACGGCGCAGGTATCACAGATTTTTCGCAAATACTGCGCACCGAAGATCTCGCGCACGGTGATAACATTAACTTCATCGCAACTGGCGTCATCACGGGGCCATTGGCGGAAGGTGTCACGTTCATTCCCGAAGCGATAACGACACATTCAACCGTCATGTCTACCGATCCAAAAACAATTCGTTTTATCAAAACGCGCCATATTAATGAGTAAGCCAGGGCACGAAACAAAGAAAAAAGCACAAAGCCCAGATATGCACAAAGCACAAATAAAACACAAANNTTTATTTGTGTTTTGGTTCCTGTGCTTTGTGTTTTAAACTTAAGAAACTAAACGTATAATCTATTACTGTAAGCTGTATGAATCTCGAAACATTGAAAAGTACCGCTAAAAAGATGGTCGCTTCCGGTAAAGGTATCCTTGCCGCAGACGAAAGTTCGGGGACTATAAAGAAGCGTTTCGACGGCGTCGGCGTAGAAGATAACGAGGAGAATCGTCGTCAATATCGACAAACCCTTCTCACGACAGAAGGACTTGAACAATACATCAGCGGCATCATCCTTTACGACGAGACAATTCGTCAGAAGGCCGATGATGGCACGCCGTTTTCGGAGATACTTTCCAAAAAAGGCATCTTTCCTGGCATCAAGGTAGACGCAGGCGCCAAAGATCTAGCACTTCATCCCGGTGAGAAAGTGACAGAAGGATTGGATAAACTGCGCGAGCGGCTGAAAGAGTATCGTGAACTCGGTGCGAGATTCGCCAAATGGCGCGCAGTTATCACTATCGGCGACCTGCCTGCGCAGGCAGGTGGTATTCCAACCGAAAGCTGTGTCCATGCGAACGCCCACGCGATGGCGCGTTATGCCGCACTGTGCCAAGAGGCAGATATTGTCCCCATTGTTGAGCCGGAAGTTTTGATGGATGGAGAACACTCGATTGAACGTTGTTTTGAGGTTACCGAAGAGGTGCTTGAGGAACATTTTGAAGAACTTGAACGACAGCGCGTGGCGCCTGAAGGAATTATATTGAAAGCGAGCATGGTTATTGCAGGCAAGAAAGCCCCGGAGCAAGCGTCGGTGGAAGAAGTGGCTGATCAGACGGTGCGCTGTCTTATTGCAACTCTGCCAAAAGAGCTCGCGGGCATCGTCTTCCTCTCGGGAGGCCAAAGCGATGAGCAGGCAACAGCGCATCTGAACGCGATGAACC
>DPYD01000082.1:6467-7183 GCA_003545515.1 Candidatus Kaiserbacteria bacterium
CAAAAAGAAAGAGGCCGCATCCTCCTTCGTGTGCGCGGCAGAATTATGTATATATATCTCTTCGATGTCCGACTGCCTCAACTGTTATCTCTTCTCCCCGCATTGAATACAGGACTCGATAATCGCCAACACGAAGTTTGTACCAATCTTTCAGCTCCCCGTGCAGTTTTTCCGGCATCGTATTGCTAAAATGGCTTTCCAGCCAAACGACTTTCTCAACGATTCTGCTCGCGATGGCAGTATCAAGTTTTTCGAGGTCGCGTAGAGCGTCTTTGCTCCACCTAACGAACGCCATACTTCTTGACAACGACGGAATTTGGCACGAGCGTTTGCTTCTTATTCATTCGTTTGCGCATAGCGGAAACAAAGCTTCTCTTAAACTTTAGGCCCGAATCCGGGTCGCCAAAAAATTCTAGAATTTTCTGCTCTACCAAGTGCTCCAGATTCTTATGTTCTTTCGCAGTCATGCAAGGCAGTATATCACTGGGCGCGCTCTATACAACTCCAAATTTTTTGCCCACCAGAGTGAATTTTGAGACTGCAATCTCTATATCCTCTTTCGTGTGCGCGGCAGAGACCTGGACGCGGATGCGGGCTTTGCCCTTGGGAACGACGGGGTATGCAAAGCCGATGACATAAATCCCCTCGTCTAAAAGTGCACGCGCCATATCCACCGCCTTCTTCTCATCGCCGAGCATGATGGGTGTGATGGGATG
>DPYD01000015.1 GCA_003545515.1 Candidatus Kaiserbacteria bacterium
ATGGGTATTAGTGATATTTCTCTGACAACGAGCGTTTCCGTACTCTTTATTCTGATCGCCGCGCTTATCGCAGTCAACTGGTATCTTATCAGGACGGGACTTGGGTTACGGCAATGATACAATTCGCAATATGGGCGAACTTATACAGGGTCCTTGGAAAGGAGATAGAGCGAGAACAAGGATCGAGAAACGGGAAGCTAAAAGTCCTTCCGATACAACGCCAAAACTCGAGGACTTAAGGGAGCAAGAAAGGGGCATCTTCGCTCGTAACATTGTCAATAAGTGGCATAGCCAGTTCGACCACACGCATGAAGATTACAAGATTTTCAAGATTATTGTGGAGAAATATACAATGAAAGACATCGAGTCTTTACTTGACAAACACCGATCGATTCCAGGTAACTACAATCCAATATTTATGTATGTGGTTGCCACAGAATATTTGCGGCGCCAGAACGAAGCTTTTCCTTCAGACAAAGTCTTGGATAACCTGAAACCACTAGAGGATGACGCTCTCAAGTTGTTGAACAAACTGTATGATTTGCTAGAGAAAGAGTCTGAATTCGTGATCAATAATGAAGAAGTAAATAGGGAGAAGGGGAGATTTTTGGAAATAAGAGGCAAAGAAGGTGCCGTGGCTCTGGAGGATGACATCAGAGCGGCGTTGAAAGAGAAATTTAAAGGTGCATCGGAAGAAAGAGAGAGATTTCAATCTGTCTTAGGTCTACTCTACGCATATCTACGCATATCTTGAGCTACCTCCACCAAATCCTCCGAATGCGCACTGAGAACGCTTGCAAGCGCTCTTTTGTTGATGCGTGCTACTCCACGATTGGATCTGTAGGTTCTCTTTGATTGCGGTTTTTTGTCCAAATATACCGATATTTCGGGCAAACGAGACTTGAATTGCAGTAATGATACAATTGAGAATATGGGAGAAATTATAAAGGTGGATTTCCGGGGAAAGAAGAAGGTGGAAAAAGGGCCGGAAAAACGGAAAGTTGAAGACCGTTCGAATTCAACGTTAGAACTCGAGAACCTAAGAAAGCAAGAGAGGGATAGTTTCGTCAATGCTCTCGTCAGTGAGTGGCGCGCCCAACCCAGCAAAACACGTGAGGATAGCAAAATCCACAAAGCATTCGTGGCGAAGTACACAATGAAAAATCTCGAAACATTACTTGATAAACACCGCTCAAAGGCAGGCACCTATAATGCCGCATATATGTATGAGGTCGCCGTCGAATATTTGCGACGTCTAAAAGAGAGTTCTTCTCCGGATGCGCTCGAGGACAACTTGAGACCGCTACATGGCGTCGCTCTCAAGATGTTGACTGCACTGGACAATTTGGTGGAAGAAAAACCTGAATTAGAAATTCGCCAGATGGAAGTTAATGCGGAGAAACAGAAGTTTTTGGACATGGAGAGAGAAGACGGCGTTAAAGCTCTGGAAGAGAAGATTAGAATGGCGAAGAACGAGAGCTTGAGAGGTGCATGGGAAGAAAGAACAAAAATCGAATCTCTGTTGGGCCTGCTATACGCATATCTACGCATATCCTGAGTCGTCTGAATGTGGGCCGCGAATAGATCAAGCCCGCACTTTAAATAAAACAGGCCGCTTCAAACTCTACGTGCCATTCTTCCTCATTGCCTCGCTTCGGAGAAATCTCCCGCTTTCCAATAAAAGGTTTTTAATCCATGCGCAGAATTNNGAACCGAGTGGTTCTCAAAATAAACTACCGCGACAGCTTGGCTGCGCGGTAGTTTATTTACCTATCCTCGGCTATTTCCTTCGCAAGTCCGATATAATTCTCAGGCCGCAATGCTTTGAGCTGTTTTTTAACAGTAGACGCTAATGCGAGGCCGTCAATAAATTTTGCAAAATCTTCAAGCGTTACCTCGCGCCCGCGCGTGAGTTCCTTCAGCTTTTCATATGGCACTTCCACACCCTCGCGGCGCAAAATCGTTTGTATCGCCTCCGCCAACACTTCCGGATGTGCAGTGAGGTCAGACCTCACTGCTTCTTCGTTCACGGAGAGTTTCTCCAAGCCGCGTGCGAACGACGCGTAGGCGATTAAGCTATGCGCGAACGCAGAGCCGAACGTGCGTTCCACCGTCGAATCCGACAAGTCACGCTGAAGACGCGAAACGGGCAGTTTATTTGAGAAGTGATTAAATAGCGCGTTTGCCAAACCCAAGTTCCCTTCCGCATTCTCGAAATCTATCGGATTCACCTTGTGCGGCATGGCGGAAGAACCCACCTCCCCTTCTTTTGTCTTTTGGGTAAGCCAGCCGTCGCTTATGTATCGCCACACATCCTGCGAGAGGTCGAGAAGTATCGTATCGATGCGGCGAAGATTGTCGAACAATTCCGCATATGTATCGTGCGGCTCTATCTGCGTTGTGAATTCATTGAGCTCAAGCGGTATCTTGTACCCAACGTTGAGCCGCACGACGAATTTTCTCGAGAATTCCCGCCAGTCTACATCGGGCATCGCCGCGACGTGCGCGTTGTAATTCCCCGTCGCTCCGCCGAATTTCACAAGGATTGAGCGCGAATGGAGTTGTTCAAGCTGGCGCGCGAGCCGCGTTTCGAATACTCGCATTTCCTTGCCGAATGTCGTCGGGCTTGCGCTCTGGCCGTGTGTGCGCGCCAGCATCGGCGTTCCTGCATGCTCTTTGGCGAGTGCCCCGAGCGCAGCTTGTATCTCGCTCAGTGCCGGAAAAATGACGGACTGGAGCGAGGCGCGGAGCGCCATGCCGTAAGAAGCGCTGTTTATATCCTCCGAGGTAAGAGCGAAATGCGTCCACTCTGCAATATCCTTGAGCGAAGTCGCGGCAAGTCTTTTCTTTATGAAATATTCAACCGCCTTTACATCGTGATTCGTCGCAGGGATTCCCTCATATCCCTCCTTCTCTATCTTTTTGACAATTGCCGCTTCCTCAAGCGATATGTGCGGGAGCTGCTGTAGAATGACCTTTTCTTCTTTAGAGAGAGCGCGTATGACGCCCGCTTCTGAAAGCGCCAGGAGGTATTCGCACTCGACAGTGATGCGCTTGCGAATAAGCCCATACTCGCTGAAATGTTCCGCGAGCGACGCGACGATTGTGCGATACCGGCCATCAATAGAGCTGATGGCCGATAGCTGATAACTGGTAGATTCGTTCATATTTCTTTCTATGCGCTACAATTTATACGCTATAAGCTACTAGGTTGCGCTCGATGCGCGGGAGGATGGGCTCTTCGCCGGGAGTGAATGTGACCCCCGTTATCTGCTCATACATTTTTATGTAACGACGCGACATTTCTTCGACCATTTCGGGAGGTGCCTCCGGAAGTTCTTTGTCCTTATACGGATCACAGTTCTCCTTAAACCATAGGCGCAGGAATTCTTTGTCGAAATATTCGGGCTCCTTCCCTTTCCCAATTCGTTCTTCATACGAAGTTAGTTGCCAAAAACGCGAGGAGTCGGGCGTGTGTATCTCGTCGATGAGGACAAGTCTTCCTCTTTCGTCCGTTCCGAATTCGTATTTCGTGTCGACGAGAATAAGCCCTTGCTTCGCGGCGACCTCTTGACCGCGTATGAATAGTGCAATTGCCGTCTTTTTGATTTCTTCGAAGAGATCTTTTGTGATGAGACCTTCCGCTATCATTTCTGCAGGAGAAATTGCTCGGTCGTGTGTATCTTCCTTGGTAGTGGGGTCGAAGATAGGCGATGGGAGCTCCTGATTTTTCTTCATCCCGTCGGGTAGAGTGACGCCACCAAAATCCCGCTGGCCACTCGAGTAACGTGTCCAGATGGCTGTGTCAGTAACACCGGTAAGATATCCGCGTACAACTGCCTCGACCGGTACTGTTTTATACTTTTTAGCGACCGTCACATTCGGATCAGGAATCGC